>JAYVBS010000099.1:0-3685 GCA_043750315.1 Chitinophagaceae bacterium | reverse complement strand
GAATTTCCAGCTTTACCGCTAATTATTATTGTGATTATTATTTTAGTTTTGATATCTCGAAGAAAAAATAACGGTGGAAATTCAGGTAATTCAAGCGGAGGTCCAAGCTTATTAGATATTATTATCTTGAGTAGCTTAGCGGGCGGACGAGGTTCTGGTGGATTTGGCGGTGGCTCTTCAGGAGGCGGCGGTGGATTTGGTGGTGGCTTCGGTGGTGGTGGATTTTCTGGTGGTGGTGCTTCAGGCAGTTGGTAAATTATAGAGCCTATCTTATTTCGATAGGCTCTATAAATACAGTAATTTGATTACTATAGTTTCATATCAACTTGAATAGCTTTTATTTTATTTTCAAGCTCAGCATATTTTGCATCAAACTCTTCCTTGTTGTTTAATTTTGTTAGAACACTGAAGTAAAATTTAATTTTTGGTTCAGTACCACTTGGTCTTGCAGAAATTTTGCTACCATCTGCTAAAATGAATTGAAGCACATTGCTTTTAGGTAAGTTAATTTTCCAGCTTTCCCCAGTAAATAAATTTTTACC
Organism: Chitinophagaceae bacterium; assembly: GCA_043750315.1. Classification (GTDB taxonomy): domain Bacteria; phylum Bacteroidota; class Bacteroidia; order Chitinophagales; family Chitinophagaceae; genus CAIVPM01. Next base: position 3,143 of record JAYVBS010000099.1, on the reverse strand, counting down.
AGTTTGTAACTCATAATCTAAAAACTCCACTACTTTACTATTATTAATTGTTGCAGGTGGATTGTCTCTATATCCTTCCATCATTGCTGCAATTTGTTTAGAACCATCCATCCCTTTTTTAGTAATGCTAATTAATGATTCAAGATAAAAGCCATACTGTAAGTACATTTCAATCATTTTATCAAAAAGCGTTTTACCTTTTTCTTTTTCTACTGCAGCCATTTCACAAAGCAAAGCAACAGCACTTACAGCATCTTTATCTCTTACTTTATCACCAATCATTAAACCAAAACTTTCTTCACCACCTATAATATAATTTTCTTTGCCTTCTTTTTCCTTTAATAATGATGCTATCCACTTAAACCCAGTTAACACATTATAACAAGCTACACCATTTTGATTAGCAACTTCATTAATCATATCTGTAGTTACAATAGTGCTAATCACCATGTCGTTGGGTTGTGCAATTCCTTTATTTTTTCTGGCTTCAATCATATAAGCAAAAGCAAGAACTGCAGTTTGATTGCCATTCATTAAAATCCATTCTCCTTTATGATTTTTTACTCCAACTCCTACTCTATCAGCATCAGGATCTGTGCCTAATAAAATATCTGCATCTAAGTCTTTAGCTTTTTGCAAACCAATACTCATGGTTTCTCTTTCTTCTGGATTAGGATAAGCAACTGTTGGAAAATTTCCATTTGGCTCTGCTTGTTCATCAACAATAGTAACATTAGTAAAACCAAATGCAGCAAGGGTTTTAGGAACAATTGTTATCCCTGTTCCATGTATTGGTGTATAAACAATTTTTAAATTGTGTTGCTTAGCAATAATTTCTGGATGTACACTTAAACTTTTAATCATGTTGATGTATTGGTTATCCATATCATCACCAAGAATTGTAATATTTGCTTCTCCACCAGACCACCTTACTTCATTAACACCATTTATAGCTTCTACTTCTTTAATAACATTTTTATCGTGTGGGGGAACTAATTGTGAACCATCATCCCAATAAGCCTTATAACCATTGTATTCTTTAGGATTATGACTTGCAGTACAAACCACACCTGCTTTACAATCTAACGATCTAATTGCAAAACTTAATTCAGGAGTTGGTCTTAATTCAGAAAATAAAAACACTTTAATTCCATTGGATGCAAAAACATTTGCTGTTGTTTCAGCAAAAAATCTACTATTATTTCTGCTATCATGACCCACAACTACTCTTATTTCGGTGTTACCATAAGTTTTCTTTAAATAATTTGCAAAACCTTGTGTTGCCATTCCAACAGTATATTTATTCATTCTATTAGAACCCACACCCATGATACCTCTTAATCCTCCAGTTCCAAATTCTAAATTTTTATAAAAACTATCTTCCAGTTCTGAAGGATTTTTTTCTTGAAGTTCTTTAATAGAATTTTTGGTTGCATCATCATAATTTCCATTCAACCAAACTTGTATTTTTTGTATTGTTTCAGTATTCATATTAGTATATTTTTCTAAAATTGAAGCAAGGTTAATGAAATATTTATTAAAAGTAAAAAGTTGTGAGAAACAAATTGCCTAAAGTATTAAGTTTGATAAATGCTTAAATACTTATTTTTCTTTTTATTTTTTATAAATGAATCAAATTCATTTGCTCAGGCTAGTTTAATAAAAGAAAAAAAGATAAATCAAGGACAAGATTTGAGATTTTACTTTAACACAGGAAATCAGTTTTTTAAGTATTCTAAAAAGAAAGAACGTTTAATAACATACTCTCAGATTGCAGGTTATGCAGCCAATTTTGCTTCTTTATATTATTTCTGGTATAAAGATTATCCTTATAGGAGCATTTCATTTTTTTAATGATAATGAACAGTATTTACAAGTTGATAAGGTTAGCCATATTTATGGAACTTATGTTGGTGGTAAAATGAGTATGCAATTATGGAAATGGGCTGGTGTTCCAAAAAAGAAATACGTTTGGGTAGGAGGATTAACTGGCTTAGCTTATGAAACAGTTATTGAAATAATGGATGGCTTTAGCGATAAATGGGGTTTTAGCATTGGAGATTATGCTGCTAATGTTTTAGGCACTTCAATTTTAATTGGACAAGAACTTTTATGGGATGAACAAAGAATACAAATTAAGTATAGCACTCACCTTGCAAAATATGAACCAAAAGTTGTTGATGAGCATTTAAACAGAGTTTATGGTAAAACAAAAATGAAAAGACTGCTTAAAGATTATAACCCTCAAACTTATTGGTTGAGTTTTAACCTTAAATCTTTTTTTACAAAATCGAATTTACCAAGCTGGTTAAATGTAACTGTTGGATATGGAGGACAAGATATGTATGGTGTATATTGGGATGGAATTTTAAATGCTGATAATACTTTAGCTTTTCCTGAAGATCATTTTAAAAGATATAGACAATGGTATTTAGCACCAGATATTGATTTAACTAAAATAAAAACAAAAAGCAAATTTTTAAAAACTGCTCTACTTGTTTTAAATAGTTTTAAATTTCCAGCACCATCTTTAGAACTTTCTCAAGGAAGTGTAAAATGGAATTGGATACATTTTTAATTAGTTTGAAGAATGATAAAATTTTCCAAAAAATATTTTTTGTTTTTTATTTCGATTTTAAGTTGTGCTATTTGTTCTGCACAAAAATTTGAATTATACTCTTCTGATTCTATTTATGAAAATATAAATGACAGTCTAAAAGATAGCATAAATTACAACACTCAACTTGAAATAGCTCATTCTAAAACCTTTCCTTTAGACAGCACTTTAGCAAAAAAAAGTAAAATTCCATTTTTTAAATATGATACTACATTTAACAAATTAAGATTTTATACAGTTGCAGGTACTACTTTAATTTCTTTAGCATCAAGTTATGTGTATGTTAATAATGCATGGTGGGCTGATTCAAAAACAAGTTTTCACTTTGATGGAGGACCAAATTTATCTAACATTTTTGATCTTGGAAATGACGCTGTTTATGCTAAAGGTTTAGACAAATTTGGACATTTTTTTGGTGGTAGAATTTCCTGTGATTTTTTTTCAAATTGTGTTCGTTGGTCAGGCAAATCAGAAAAAAAATCTTTGCTTTGGGGAGGAATTTTTGGTTCGGCAATTGAAGCTATAA
>JAYVBS010000098.1:0-8551 GCA_043750315.1 Chitinophagaceae bacterium | reverse complement strand
CGATTTCTTTTTTTATTAATGTTCTCTACTTTACTAGATTTTACAAGTGGATTAAAAATTGCTTCATCAGAAAATAAATTGCAAAAAAAAACATGGCTGTGGGTTAGTATAATAGTTAATCTTGGTTTTTTAGGCATATTTAAATATTACAATTTTTTTATTCTTTCTTTTACTGAAGCTCTTTCTGGTGTTGGATTTCAGATAAACCCCTATACCTTAAATGTAATACTACCTGTAGGAATTTCTTTTTATACTTTTCATGGATTATCGTATGTTTTTGATATTTACAACAAAAAAATAAACCCCGAAAAAAATATTATCGATTACAGTTTGTTTGTTAGCTTTTTTCCTTTGCTTGTTGCTGGCCCAATTGAAAGAGCAACACATTTATTGCCTCAATTAAAAAAAGAAAGATCTTTTCAATATGCAAATGCAATTAATGGACTCAAACAAATTCTTTGGGGATTATTTAAAAAAATTGTAATTGCCGATCAATGTGCAAATTATGTAAATACCACTTTTGCATCATCTGCCAATTATAATGGAAGCACTTTATTAGTAGGTGCATTTTTATTTGCTATACAGATTTATGGCGATTTTTCTGGTTATTCTGATATTGCAATTGGCACAGCACGATTATTTGGAATTGATTTATTAAAGAATTTTTCATTTCCATATTTTTCCAGAAACATGGCTGAGTTTTGGAGAAGGTGGCATATATCTCTCTCAAGTTGGTTTAAAGATTATTTATATATTCCTTTAGGAGGAAGTAGAAATAGCATGAGTTTAACCATCCGAAATGTATTGATTATTTTTATTGTTTGTGGATTTTGGCATGGTGCTAATTGGACTTTTATTGTATGGGGATTTATAAATGCTTTATTTATTATTCCTTCGGTTTTACATAGAACCAATCGAGATTATTTAAACATTATTGCTCAGGGAAAAACTATTCCTTCTTTCAAAGAAACATTTCAAATTCTCTTTACATTTTTACTAACAATTTTTTGTTGGATATTTTTTAGAGCAGAAAATCTAACTCAAGCATTTCAAATTGTTTTATCCATTTTTTCTTCATCCATATTTTCAATACCAACTTTTTTTCCAAAAACCTTAATGTTGTTGATTGCATTTTTTATTTTGGTGGAATGGATGGGTAGAGAAGGAAATTTTGCAATAGAAAAAATCTTCTTACAAAAAAATAAAATGTTTCGTTTTGCTTTTTATTATTTGATTGTAGGAATGATTTTACTTTTTATTAGTACAGAACAAAAAGAGTTTATTTATTTTCAGTTTTAATTAGCTATCAATAGCTCTATTAAAAAAATCTATAGTTGGTTTTAAAGCTTCAAAGCTGGCAACCATATTTTTTATTATTTTTTTATCTAACAATTCCTCATCACTTATTTTCTTTCCTGCTATCCAAGTTTTCATTTTAATAAACGCTATTGCTGGATTGTCTATGTCATAACCTTTTGGTGGACGAGTTAATGTGAACTCTTTCGACTTATCTAATTCTTTAAATTGCGATACAAATTTTTTATTGGTGATAATCTTGTTAAACTCACTCCAATTGTAATCAATTTCTTGACGAACTTTAGCTAAAATATCTGGCGTTGGCATGTATAATCCTCCACCAATAAAACATTCACCAGGTTCTAAATGAAAATAATATCCAGCATGAGTTGCATTTTTACCAGATTTGCTCAAAAACAAGCCCATATTGGTTTTGTAAGGACTTTTATCTTTACTAAATCTTACATCTCTATTAATTCTAAAAACACATTTTTTAGGTTCAAGATGAGCTATTGTAGTATCTATCTTTCCAAAATTTAAAATAATTTCTTGAGTTAATTCGAGAAAATTTTGCTTGGCACTTTCGTATTGATTTCTATTTTTTTCGAACCATTCTTTGTTATTATTCTTTTTTAAATCTTTTAAAAATTTTAAAGTAGAAGGTTGTAGCATAACTGAGATTTAATCGAAAATAGAATTTTTTGTTTATGCATTTTAAATAAAATACTATTGCAATTATGGATTGGGATAAAGTAATTGGTCAAGAAAGCATTAAAAGGCAATTGCAAGAAATGGTAACTAAAAACCGTTTAAGCCATGCTTTATTATTTTTGGGAAAAGAAGGTTCAGGAGCATTGCCCTTAGCTATAGAATTTGCAAAGTATATTGTTTGTCTACCCAAACCTGCTCCAATAGTTGAAGATTTATTTGGAGGCCAGAGTGCTTTACCAACAATTGTTTCAGAAGTTGAGATGCATGCTGCAATGCAAAGAGCAGAGCAACTTATTCATCCCGACTTGCATTTCTCTTTTCCTGTAATAACACAAAAAAATGGAGATAAATCTACAAGTTCAGATTTTATTAAAAACTGGAGAAAGTTTATTCAAGAAAAACCATATGGAAATGTATACGATTGGTTAATAGAAATTAATGCAGAAAACAAACAGGGCAATATTACTGCTGAAGAATGTCACGATATATTAAAAAAATTGAGTTTAAAAACTTATGAAGCCGAGTATAAAGTTTTGGTATTATGGATGCCCGAATATTTAGGGAAAGAAGGCAATAAATTGCTAAAACTTATAGAGGAACCTCCTGCAAATACATTATTCATTTTAGTTGCAGAAAACGAAGAGAAAATTTTACCAACTATTTTAAGTAGATGCCAATTGGTAAAAATTCCAGCACTACAAACTTCTGAAATTGAAAAAGAGTTAATCGAAAGAGCAAATTGTAACGAGGAAACTGCCAGGCAAATAGCAAGTATTTGTGAAGGGAATTATAGAGAAGCCCTACAACTGTTGCAACATAGTGAAGAAGATTGGCAAAGTTTAGCAAAAGATTGGTTAAAATTTATAATCAGAAACATGTTACCCGAACAGGTAAAATGGGTTGATGAAATGAGCAAATTAGGCAGAGAAAAGCAAAAACAATTTCTTCGATATTTAAATCATCTTTTAGAGCAAAGCATTCGAATAAAAGTATTAGGAATTAATCTGGTTCATCTACCAGAAAACGAAAAAGATTTTGCTATACGAGTCAATAAAATTGCCAGTGTAAGTCAGCAAGAAGCCATTGTTGAAGAGTTAGATAAAGCAAGTTATTACATTGAAAGAAATGCAAATAGCAAAATATTGTTTCAGGCATTAAGTATTAAACTTCATCACATTATTTTAAATAAAGTAATTATTGAGGTATAGTTAAAAATTATCTTAACATTCTCAATGAAATAAAAGTTCGGGTGGTCTTGATAAATCCATTAAATATATCCACCTTTGCTGCACCCTTAATAAAAAGGAAATACAACTATGGGAATGTTTAGTTTTTTTACTCAAGAAATTGCTATGGACTTGGGTACAGCCAATACACTTATTATTCACAACGATGAAATTGTAGTTAACGAACCCAGCATTGTTGCTTTAAATAGAAATAATCCAAAAGAGGTTTTAGCAGTTGGGAAAAAAGCATTATTGATGCATGAAAAAACGCATGAAAGTATTAAAACTGTTCGTCCTTTAAAAGATGGTGTAATTGCAGATTTTAATGCAGCTGAATTGATGATTCGGGAGATGATTAAAATGATTTATCCCAAAAAACCATGGATACCTCCAAGTTGGCGAATGCTAATTTGTATTCCATCTTCTATAACTGAAGTTGAAAAAAGAGCTGTAAGAGATAGTGCAGAACAAGCTGGTGCCAAAGAAGTGTATATGATTCACGAACCCATGGCAGCTGCTTTAGGTATTGGTATTGATGTTGAAGAGCCTGTAGGAAATATGATTATTGATATTGGTGGTGGTACAACAGGTATTACAGTTATTGCTTTGGCAGGTATAGTTTGTGATCAAAGTATTCGTATTGCTGGAGATGAGTTTACACAAGATATTATGGAGGCTTTACGCAGATATCATAGTTTACTAATTGGTGAAAGAACAGCTGAACAAATTAAAATTAATGTTGGGGCAGCAACAAAAGATTTAGATAATCCACCAGAAGATATGGCTGTAAATGGTAGAGATTTAGTTACAGGTATTCCAAAACAAATCATGGTAAGCTATCAAGAAATTGCTGAAGCTTTAGATAAAAGTGTTTTTAAAATTGAAGAAGCCATTCTTAAAGCTTTAGAAACAACACCGCCTGAATTAGCTGCAGATATTTACAGAAGGGGTTTATATTTAACAGGTGGAGGTGCATTACTTAGGGGTTTAGATAAAAGAATTAGTGCAAAAATTAAACTTCCTGTTCATATTGCTGATGACCCACTTAAAAGTGTAGTTCGAGGAACTGGATTGGCATTAAAAAATTATCAGTACTATCCTTTTATTATGAAATAGGGATTAATATTCTAAAAATTATTTTGATATCGATTATCATTTAAGTTATTAATGCGTAATATTTTTCTTTTCATACGGCAATACTTTAACCTCATTTCTTTTTTAATATTACAAATCATTTGTATTGTTTCAATTACCAAGTTTAGTAAAACTCATGAAGCTTTTTTTTCTTCAAAAGCAAATGATGTAACAGGTGTAATTAACTCTCGTTACAATGGCGTTACAAAATATTTCAGTTTATCAAAAGTTAATCAAGACTTAACTCTTGAAAATAATAAATTAAGAAATTTATTACAATGCAATTTTGTTGCTCCAGATTCCAATACCATTTCTATAGTTGATACATTATTAAAAGACACACTAAATCGTTACAGAAAATATACATTTCTGCCAGCAGTTGTTGTAGGAAATACTGTTTCATTAGAATCAAACTTTATTACTTTAGAAAGAGGATACAAGCAAGGTGTTAGAAAAGAAATGGGCGTTTTGGGTACAAATGGAATTATTGGAAAAGTAGTTAGTGTAAGTGATAATTATTCTGTAGTAATGAGTTTGTTAAATAGAAATTCAAAAGTTTCTGCAATGCTTAAAAAAGGCAAAGAACAATATGCAGAAAATGTAGAATGGGATGGTGCAAACCCAGATTTTTTAGTTATGCGAAAACTAAGCAAATCTGTAGATGTTAAAAAAGGAGATACTATTGTTACCAGTAGATATTCACCTTCTTTTCCTTCATTATTAATGATTGGCACTATTGATAAAGTTGAAAAAGACGATGAAGGAAATACCTATTCATTAAAAATTAAAACAGCAACTAACTTTCGAACTATTCAGCATGTTTACATAATTGTAAATCATTATTTTACTGAACAACATAAACTAGATTCTTTAACTAGAAAGCAACATTTTAATTTACAAAATGAATAATATTTTTAAACATATTATGCGTTTAATATTATTCTTGTTTTTACAAGTTTATGTGTTAAGTAATGTGCCCTTATTGCATCAATATATTTCACCTTATTTGTATTTTTTATTTATTCTTTGGTTGCCTTTAAAAATAAATCGTTGGCAGTTACTAATGATTGGTTTTTCATTCGGCATGCTTATAGATTATTTTTTACATACACCAGGTTTACATGCAGCACCTTGCACGTTGATTGCTTATATAAGACCTTATTTATTAAATTTATTAATAGCCAAAGATTCAACAGACCAAAATTTTAGTGAACCCTCAGTTCGAGGCATGGGTTGGGCTCCATATAGTTTTTATATTGGAATTTCAACTTTTTTGCATCATTCATATTTAATATTTATAGAATGGATGCAATTTGGAACATTTTGGTATTTTATATTAAAAGTGATTTCAACAACATTGTTAAGTTTATTTATGATTTTTATTGCCGAAATGTTGTTCTCAAGAAAAACAAAATACAGAATAAGTTAAAAGCAATTTAACTTAATACTTTGCTATTTATTTTATTTAACTTTAATCAAAACTTCTAGCAATAATTATTATTTATGAATAAAACGATGTTTAAATTTCTAGTGATTAATTTAAGCTTTTGTGTTTTTTTAACTACTGCTTTTAGTCAGAGAAATGCAAATTGGGAAGTAATTCCTTATGCTGCTAATATTAATAAAGTTGTATATCATCCCTTTGAATATGCCAATGATTTTAATGTAACCAATGCAGTAATTGCTAAACCCGAAACAAAAATCATTCCATCATATAAAATAAATGCTGATGCTTCTATTCTGCTAAATAAAGAAAAACTAAATTTCATTCCTCATTTTAGTGATAATGGATATAAAGGGTTTCGATTTGAATTGCAAACTGATGAAATGATTTTTGGTGGTGGAGAAAGGGCTTTGCCAATGAATAGAAGAGGCCAAAAATTTGAATTATATAATAGGCCAAACTATGCATATGGTGTTGGGGCAGAAAATTTAAATTATTCAGTGCCTTTTTTTATTAGTAATAAAGGATATGGTTTGTTTTTCGATAATGGATCTAAAGGTTATGTAGATATTGCTAAAAGTGATCGTAATTTTTTTGAAGCCCTATTTTCTAGTGGAGAAATTAATGTGTTTGTAATAACTGGAAATACTTATCAAGAAATTTTAACTTCTTATCATAAGCTTACAGGAACTCAGCCATTGCCTCCACGTTGGGCATTTGGAAATTTGATGAGTAGGTTTGGCTATACAAGCCAAGAACAAGCCATCTCTATTGCAAAAAAAATGAAAGGAGAAAACATTCCTGTAGATGCCATTATATTCGATTTGTTTTGGTTTGGCGATAGCATAAAAGGTTATGTTGGTAATTTAGATTGGGTGAATAAAGAAAAATGGCCAAACCCAGTAGGCATGATTAAAAATTTTAAAAAGCAAAATATTAATACTACTTTAATTACTGAACCTTATGTGTTGCAATATACCAATGGCTTCATTCCATCACTTGAATATTTGGCAGTTGATGTTAGTAAAAATCCTTATATATTGAAAGAATTTTATTTTGGTAAAGGTGGATTAATAGACATTTTTAAAAAGAAAGCAGGCGATTGGATTTGGAATTATCATTACAAAAAGCAAATTAATAATGGTGTTGCTGCTTGGTGGACAGATTTAGGAGAACCAGAAAATCATCCTGGAGACATGTACCACAATTTAACTGATTTAGGCATCGATAGAATTGTTAATGCTGATGAAATACATAATATTTACGGTCATTATTGGAATAAAATGTTATTTGAAAACTATGCTAAAGATTATCCTAAACAAAGGCTGTTTCATTTAAATAGAAGTGGTTTTGCTGGTAGTCAGCGTTACAGTATTTTTCCTTGGAGTGGTGATGTTGGCAGAACATGGAGTGGATTACAAGCTCAGTTGCCAGTGATGTTGGGTATGAGTTTAAGTGGAATTCCTTATGTGCATGCTGATGCTGGTGGTTTTGCTTTAGGCGAATATGATAATGAGCTCTATGCACGTTGGATGCAATTCGCAGTCTTTACACCAATTTTAAGACCTCATGGAACAGCTTTGTATGACCACGATAAACAAGCCCCTAGTTTTCCAAGTGAAGCAGCTTTATTTGATGAGCCTTATAAATCTATTGCTAAAAAAGCAATCATTGAACGGTATAAATTATTGCCTTATAATTATACATTAGCATACCGACAAACCAAATTTGCAGAGCCAATTGTAAAACCTCTATTTTATAATTATGCAAAAGATACCAACGCTTATAAAGTAGAAAACGAATATTTATTTGGAAATAATATTTTAGTTGCTCCAGTAATTGAAAGAGAACAAAACAGTAAGAAAATTTATTTACCAAATGGTAATTGGTATGCAACTGGAGTTGATAAAATCTTTTCTGGCAATAAGTTTTATAATATTGATGTGAGTGATTATAAAACAGCCATTTTTTATAAAGAAGGAAGTTTTATACCAAAATATAATTGCACAGGAGAGAATACTACAGAAATTAATAGAGCCAATATAAATGTAACATACATACCTTCTTTCTCAACTTCAAGTTTTGAAATGTATGATGATGATGGAGAAAATAAAAATGCAATTGCTGAAAAACAGTTCGAGTTAATTACCTTTTCATCAACAGGCATAAATAAAAAAGCATTGGCGATTACTATCAAAAATAATAATGGTATTTATAAAGGCAAACCATCCGTAAGAAATATTGTTATTAGTATTCCTACAATGTCATTGTCTCCTAAAAAAATTCTTATTAATAGTATTCCTGTAAAAATTAATTGGATGAAGGATGAAAGTATTTTAAGCATACCTATTACTTTAAAAAACAGTATAATTAAAGTAGAATGTAAATGGTAAAAATTCATTCAAATTGCAAACCTTAACTTTGCATCTCAATCTTAAAAAATGGTTGTAGCAATATATAGTCGAGGGTTAGATGATGAGCAAATTAGTACCATTCAGCAATTGCTGGCTGAGTTAAAAATGGCAAATGTTACTATTTTTTTGTTTGAAAGTTTGTTGCCAAGTTTTTCGAATAATGAATTAATAACTTTTAGTACTTATTCAGATTTGGTTAACAGCAAAGTAGATTGTTTAATTAGTGTTGGTGGTGATGGTACTATTTTAGATGCAGTTACTTTAGTAAGAGATAGTAATATTCCAATACTAGGTATCAACTCTGGTCGTTTAGGTTTTTTAGCAAG
>JAYVBS010000097.1:0-8552 GCA_043750315.1 Chitinophagaceae bacterium | reverse complement strand
TATTTAATAGAATATTGGACAACCACTAATAAAACTCCAGATGAAATTTATACAACAGGTTTAGCAGAAGTGAAAAGAATTAGAGAAGAAATGGAACGAGTTAAAACTGAAGTAAAATTTGATGGAGATTTAAAAGCATTTTTTGAGTTTATGAAAACTGATAAACAATTTATGCCTTATAAAACTCCAGATGAAGTGTTGACTGCTTTTCGTTCTATTCAAAAAAATATTGATATTAATTTAAGTTCAATGTTTGGCACTACACCAAAAACAAAATTTGAAATCAGACAAACAGAAGCATTTAGAGCAGCCAGTGCAAGTGCAGAATATAATCAAGGAAGTGCAGATGGAACAAGACCTGGAATTTTTTATGTACCAATAATAGATGCCACAAAATTTAATTCAACAAGTGGTATGGAAAGTTTGTTTTTGCATGAAGCTATACCTGGTCATCATTATCAAATTTCTTTGCAACAAGAAAATGAAAGTTTACCAAAGTTTAGAAGATTTAGTTGGTATGGTGCTTATGGTGAAGGCTGGGCTTTGTATTGCGAAAGCTTAGGAAAAGATTTAGGTTTATACTCAGATCCTTTTCAATATATGGGAGCGTTAGGAGATGAAATTCATAGAGCTATTCGTTTGGTTGTAGATGTTGCCATTCATACTAAAAATATGAGTAGAGAAGAAGCAATAAAATATATGATGGAAAATGAAGCCATTAGTGAAGAAGGTGCTACTGCTGAGATTGAAAGGTATATGGCAATTCCTGCACAAGCTTTAAGTTATAAAACCGGTGCTTTAAAAATTCAAGAATTAAGTGCTAAATATAAAAAGCAACAAGGCGATAAATTTTCTTTAAAAAACTTTCATGATACGTTTTTAAAAGATGGTTGTTTGCCTTTAGATGTATTGGAGAAAAAGATGGATGCTTGGTCTAAAAAATAATTATTTCCACTTTAAAGTAGAAATTAAATGCCTCATATCTTGAAGTAAAAAATCGTTAACAACTTTTAATGAATCTTCATTAGGTGAGGCATCAAAATACAACGCACCTCTTAAAAAATGTTTACTACTATCAGTTACAAAAAATTGATTTGCAGTGGCAACATTTCCTCCTAATTGAAACAACATTCCATGAACATTATTTGGTGTAGATAATAATGAATCTTCTTTTGATGAAGCTTTAGAACTATGTGCATCTGAGAGTCTGAATGAATGTCGTAGTAAAGAATCTAATTTATATTTTCCTATTTCTTTATAACTGCAATAAATTTTACCTTTCATTTCAGGAAAATCAATATTAATCCACCAAGGATTTTCTGTAGTTTCTCCAAAAAAACTAGTGTCTTTAATTACTTTAGCATAGGTAGGATATTCAAAACTATAGGGATAGTTGGGTTGGTCAAAAATTTGATATTGGTGTTTTGGTAATTCTATTTTAAAATATCCTTTGGGTTTATTTACAGGTTTGTCTTTACAAGCAATTAAGCCTGTGCAAATCAAAAAAGTAAAAAAAATCGATTTTTTAAACATGTAATCAAGTATTCTATTCAACAACCGGAGGTTTAATGGTTACTTTAACTTTCTCTACTTTATGTTTTGCCATCTCAAGAACAGTAAATTCAAAATCGCCACATTCTATTACTTGCATTTGTTTTGGAATTTCACCAGCAATTTCTAAAACTAAGCCTCCTAAAGAATCACTTTCACCTTTTACAACATCAAATGTATCTACAGGTAATTCCATCAATTTACAAACATCGTTAATCATTGCTTTTCCTTCAAAAACATAATTATAGTCGTCTAGTTTTTTAAAAGCAATTTCTTCTTCGTCAAACTCATCTTTAATTTCACCTACAATTTGCTCTAAAACATCTTCAAGTGTAACAATACCACTGGTTCCACCAAATTCATCTACAACTACTGCAAAGTGTATTCTTTTACTTTGAAAATCTTGTAACAAATCTTCAATTAATTTTTGTTCATGAACAAAGAATGGTTGGCGAACCAAATCAAGCCAATTAAAATTGTCGTCTTTTTCTATATGAGGTAATAAATCTTTTGTATGAATAACACCAACTATTTCATCTAAATCATCTTTATAAACAGGAAATCTACTGTAATGAAGTTCTTCAATTTTATTAATCACCTGAATAAAATTAGATTGATATTCAATGCCAGAAACATCTAGTCTGGTTTTCATAATTTGTTTAACAGTAATACTACCAAATTCTAAAATTCCTTTTAAAATATTTTTACCACTCTCCTCTTTATATGTAATATCAATTGCATGGCTCATTTCCTCATTGGTTACAGCAGATGATGTTTTATTTGACAATTTTTTTTCAATTATATCACTATATTTTACCAATGTTCTACTGAATGGTTTAAAAATATAGTTAACAAATACAAGTATTAAACCAACTTCTTTTGCAAAGCGAATATTGTTTTGTGTAGCCATTACTTTAGGCATTACTTCACAAAATAATAGTAATAAAGAAGTAACTAAAACCACTTTAATTACAAACTCGAGCCAGAGTAAGTTATCAGCAAAATTCACATAGTTTGCTAATAACAAATTAGAAATTACAATGATGGCAATATTTACTAAATTATTAGCTATAAGCATTGATGCTAATAAAATTTTCGGATCTTCAAGAAGATTAATAATACGTTTATACGAATCTGATTTCTTTGTTTTAAGTAAATTAATGTCTTTATAGTTAAGTGAAAAGAATGCCACTTCCGATCCACTAATCATGAAAGAGAATGTAAGAAGAATTAATAAAATAAAAATTAAAACTGGAGTCAATGATGAAATCGCTTCTGGAGGATTTACTTGTAAAGTATAATAATAAGCAGAATGATAATCCAATTGGGGTGTTTTAATGAACAATACGTCTTATAAAAAGACTTAGCAAAAATATTGGATTACTTTAAACTAAAAAGGCAAATTTCCTTCTGGGTCAATAATTGAATCTTCTGCATTATAACCTTCAATTGGATCATTATGAGGTTGATGGTCATTTCTTTTCTCTAACATAATCAAATTATCACCAACTACTTCTGTAGCAAATTTTTTATTCCCTTCTTTATCTTCCCAACTTCTAGTTCTTAATCTTCCTTCAATATAAATAAGGCTTCCTTTGTGTAAATATTTTTGTGCAAGCTCTGCTAATCCTCTCCATAAAACTACAGTATGCCATTCTGTTTGAGACAATAGCTTACCATTTCGATCTTTATAGGTTTCTGTTGTGGCAAGCGGAAACTTAACTACAGCAATATTTCCTTCAAGGGTTTGTAAGTCAGGATCTTTACCTAAGTTTCCAATAAGCATAACCTTATTTACACCTCTCATAATAAAAGGGTTTTGTGTGGTATAAAGTTAAGGGGATTATTATTTATTTTACAAAATTTTGTTTTAATAGAGCTTCTTCCAATAATCATATGCTCAGAAAACGACTTTTTATATCTTTGCAAAAAATTTAATTCATGTTTATACAACAATTATATACAGGATGTTTAAGCGAAGCAGCCTATTATATTGAAAGTGATGGAATAGCTGCAGTAATAGATCCTTTAAGAGATATAGATGAATATTTGGGAATTGCAAATTCTAGAAATGCAACAATAAAATATATTTTTGAAACACATTTTCATGCAGATTTTGTTAGTGGACATTTAGATCTTGCCACAGCAACTGGTGCTAGTATTGTGTATGGCCCTAATACAGAAACCTCTTTTAAAGTAACCATTGCAAAAGATGAAGAAATTTTTAACATTGGAAAAATAAAGATAAAAGCTTTACATACTCCAGGCCATACTTTAGAAAGCACATGTTATTTATTGTTAGATGAAAATAATAAAGAGCATTGTGTATTTACTGGTGATACATTGTTTGTAGGAGATGTTGGCCGACCAGATTTATCTCAAAAAGCTGAAGTTTTAACAAAAGAAGATTTAGCAGGAATGTTATTTGAAAGTTTGCAAGCTAAAATTATGCCTTTACAAGATGATGTTATTATGTATCCTGCTCATGGTGCAGGAAGTAGTTGTGGTAAAAATTTGGGGAAGGAAACTTACAGTACAATTGGTGAACAAAAACAAAATAATTATGCATTAAACCAAGCTACAAAAGAAGATTTTGTTAAATCAGTTACAGAAGGTTTAACTGCACCACCAAGCTATTTTCCTATTAATGCAAAAATTAATAAAGAAGGTTACGAGAGTCTAGATAAAGTTTTGGACGATGGTCTAAAACCTTTAACCATCAATGCTTTTAAAGAATTAATAAGCAAAGAGGATGTGATTATTTTAGATACTAGAAATGCAACTATCTTCACACATGGCTTTATTCCAACCAGCATTTCAATTGGTTTAGAAGGCAGGTTTGCAGAGTGGGCAGGAAGCATTTTATCTTTTAATAAAAAAATAATTTTAATAACAGAAGAAGGGAAAGAAAAAGAATCTGTTGTTCGTTTAGCACGTGTTGGATTTGAAAAATTTGGTGGATATTTAAATGGAGGTTTTGAAGCATGGGCTGCTGCTGACGAAAAAATTGATTTAGTAATAGATGTTGAAGCCGATGAGTTAGCCATGGATATGCCTTTTGATGAAAATATGTTAATACTAGATGTTAGAAAAGAAACTGAATATGCAGATGGGCATATTGCAGAAGCTTTAAATATCCCTTTATTAGATTTAATAGATGTTGGTAAAATGGCTGATTTTGAAGAAAATCAGAATATATATATTCATTGTGCAGGAGGATACAGAAGTGTAATTGCTGCAAGTATAATTAAACAACAAGGTTTTCATAACATCAGAAACGTTCTTGGTGGTTATGCAAAAATTAAAGAGTTGACCGATAAATTCACTTTCGAAAAAAGTGCTGAAGTGTTGAATTAATTTTTCTTTAAAACTTTACTGTAAGTTGCTAAACATCTGTTACGAGCTTCAGAATGTTCAACAATGGGTTGAGGATATGTTGAAGTGCCAAATTCAGGCACCCATTTTTTGATGTAAATAAAATCTTTATCGAATTTTTCTGTTTGTAATGTAGGATTAAACACTCTAAAATAAGGAGCAGTATCAACACCACTGCCAGCAGCCCATTGCCATCCTCCATTGTTTGCAGCAAAATCAAAATCTAGTAACTTTTTTGCAAAATAAGCTTCTCCCCAACGCCAATCTATCAATAAATGTTTGGTAAGAAAAGAAGCCACAATCATCCGTACTCTATTATGCATAAATCCAGTAGCATTTAATTCTCTCATCCCAGCATCAACAATAGGATAACCCGTTTTTCCCTCACACCAAAATTGAAATTCTGTTTCATTATTTCTCCATTCAATTAAATCATATTCTTTTCTAAATGCATTGCCTTTGCTAATATGTGGAAAATGAAAAAGAATGGTATGATAAAAATCTCTCCAAATTAATTCGTTTAAAAACGTTTCATTTAATGGTAAACTATATTGAACCATTTTTCTAACACTAATAGTTCCAAATCTTAAATGAACACCAAGTTTTGATGTGCCATTTTTTGCAGGAAAATTTCTTTGTTCTGTATATTTTTTCACCAACTCAACATTCAAACTTTTTTTTGGGAAGATGGTTTCTGATTTTTCAAAACCCATTGCCTTTAATGAAATGATTGGTAATGGTGATTGTTGAAAGAAATGGTGGAAATATTTTTCTGTAGGATAAGATGAATAATAAAATTCTGAAAGTTTAGTTTTCCATTTTTTACTAAAAGGAGTAAACACTGTATAAGGAGTTCCATCATCTTTTAGCACTTCATTTTTTTCAAAAATCACTTGATCTTTAAAAGTAAAAAAAGGAATGTTGTGTGTCTTTAGTAAATCTTCAATTGCAGCATCTCTTTGCTGTGCATACATTTCATAATCGTGATTGGTATAAACAGATTGAATATTATATTTTTCAATAAGTAACTGAAAAGCTTCTTGGGGGGTACTATACAACACTTCTAATGATGAGCCTAATTTTACCAGTTGCTCTTGCATCTCAGCTAAAGATTCATGAATAAATTGTATTCTTTTATCTTGCTTGTCTTCAAAATCGTCTAAAATATTTTTATCGAAAATAAAAATGGGTAATACATTTTGAGATTGTTTTAATGCATAATACAAACCAGCATTATCAGTTAATCTTAAATCTCTTCTAAACCAAAAAATTGAAATGGATGTTTTCATGAATTACTTTGCAAAAATCATCTGATAGAGTTCTTGTGTTTTACTATTCTGGTAAGATTTATTACTACATTGGTTTACCCAACTAATTCCTTTAATGGCATTCGTTAAAAAAACTTCATCTGCATGTAGCACATCAGCAACACTAATATTTTTTTCTACAACTTGTATATTTTTTTGTTGAAGTTTTTGAATGATATTTTTTCTCATTATTCCATCTACACAACCATTAGATAAGCTTGGAGTTATAATATTCCCCTCAACAATAATGAAAATATTAGCAATACAACTATCAACAATAAAGTTGCTAGAATTCAGTAATAATGCATCATTCAGCTTATTTTCTTTTGCCCAAATTGCACCCATTACATAAGGCAAATAATTATTTGTTTTTAAGTTAGAAAAAACATCATTAGATTTTATGCCATCTTTATAAATATCTATCACCAAACCATTTTTATTAAGCTCATTAAAAACATCTGAAAGTGCAAAACTTTGAATAATATATTGCACTTGGTTGTTGGTTACATCAAACAACTCTCCTTCGGTTCTAAAAAAATTAACTCTAACTCTTGCTAATGTTTGATGATTATTTTTTTCAACTGTTGTAATAATTTCTTGCTCTAATTTTTTAAGTGAAAAAAGCTTTGGAAATTGAAGTTTGAGAAGTTGTAGACTTTTTTCAATTCTTTCAAAATGCAAATCTTTCAGTAAAATTTTACAATCAACAATTTTCATTGTTTCAAAAAAACCATCTCCATATCTGAATGATCGGTTATTAATAGAAAGATGGTTTTCTGTTTCTAGAAAAAATTTTCCATTTAATTTATACCAACTTGTTACTTGCATAAAGAGCAAATTTCAGTTACTTTTATCAAACAATTATTTATTGCTATGTTGATTTTGGATATTATTAAAATTTTAGAATCTTTTGCACCGCTTGCTTATCAAGAATCATATGACAATTGTGGATTACTAATTGGAAACAAAACCTGGAATTGTTCTGGTGTTCTATGCACTTTAGATGTTACCGAAAAAGTTATTGAAGAAGCCAAGCAAAAAAAATGTAACCTAATTGTTGCTCATCATCCAATCATTTTTACAGGGTTAAAAAAAATAGTTGGTAATAATTATGTTGAAGAGATCATTATTGCAGCAATCAAAAATGACATTGCCATTTATGCATGTCATACCAATTTAGATAACACTTTTAATGGGGTAAACCATAAAATTGCAGATCAGTTAGGCCTAGTTAATAGAAAAATTCTTCAACCAAAAACAAATATCCTTTCGAAGCTTTTTGTGTTTGTACCAAACAATGATGTTGTAAAAGTTCGTGAAGCCATTTTTAAAGCTGGTGCTGGAGAAATTGCTAATTACAGCGAATGTAGTTTTAATACTTCGGGGGAAGGTACTTTTAAGGGGAATGAAAATTCTACCCAAACTATTGGAAAACCATTAGTTAGAGAAACGGTTGAAGAAATAAAAATCGAAGTCATTCTACCAACATATTTACAAAATCAAGTAGTTGAACAAATGAAATTTGCTCACCCTTATGAAGAAGTTGCTTACGATATTGTGCCCTTAAGCAATCAAAATCAACAAGTTGGTAGTGGGATGATTGGCGAATTAGCAAATTCTATGAAAGACGAAGATTTTTTGATTTTTGTTAAAAAACAATTTGGGTTAAAAGTTATTAAGCACACTGCATTACTAAATAAACCCATTAAAAAAGTTGCTTTTTGTGGAGGATCAGGTAGTTTTTTAATAAAAAATGCTATTGCAGCAAAAGCAGATATTTATATAAGTTCTGATATAAAATACCATGAATTTTTTGATTCTGAAAGTAAAATTGTAATTGCAGATATTGGCCATTGGGAAAGTGAGCAGTTTACAATTGGACTTCTTGTTGATATAATACGAGCAAAAACCCCTACTTTTGCCGTCCTAAAAAGTGAGGTAAACACTAATCCTGTAAGTTATTTTATAGCTTAGTAATTCACTGAAACTTTTAAAAAATAACAAATCTTAAATTTAAATAAAATGGCTGCAGTAAAAGAATATTCGGTTCAAGATAAATTGGCCGCTTTAACTAAACTTCAAAAAATTGATACGAAACTTGACGAGTTTGGAATATTAAAAGGCGAATTGCCAATGGAGGTTAAAGATTTAGAAGATGAAATTCAAGGCTTACACAGTAGAAGAGTTAGAATTGAAGAAGAGATAAATGGTATTAACGAATACATTGAAACTAGAAAAGAGGCTATTAAAGAATCTGAAGCTTTAATTAAGAAGTACGAAAAACAAAGCAACGATGTAAAAAATAGCAGAGAGTTTGAA
>JAYVBS010000096.1:0-3703 GCA_043750315.1 Chitinophagaceae bacterium | reverse complement strand
ATTTTGTAAAGTTGTGTTGGCATCTTTAACAATTGTTGCATTTGTAAATGCATAAAAACCATCTTTAACATCTGCAACTCCATTTATTGGAAATGTTTTTTGTGCCTGAATGGTTAAGCAAGAGATTGATAGCAGAATCATCATGCTAAACTTTATTGATATATAATTTTTTTTAATTTGCATTTCAGTTTTGGTTTGATAATAAACGATAATAAATAAGAATTTTAAAAGATGTTAAAAATAATGATGAATGGTGATTAAAATTCATTTCTCTGAATTTTCTAATGTTTTACATTAAAGATTTTCTGATTTCAATAAAATTGAATTTAGAAACATTCAAATATTTCATCTGGTTTATATTTCATTAAAGCATTAGCGGGTTTAGAAAGTAATAATGTGAAGAAAATTATGGTGCAATAGCATTATGTTGAGTGTATAAATTTATTAATTGAATTAAATTTACATTCGATTAATAAAACATATGAAAAAAGAAGCTGCCATAAAACTTTTTGAAGATAAAAAAGTAAGAACCCTTTGGGATGAAGATCAAGAAAAATGGTACATATCCATTGTAGATGTTATTGCTGTACTTACAGACAGTCCAAATCCACAGGTTTATTGGAGAGTTTTAAAAAAGCGATTAAAAGATGAGGGAAATGAAACCGTTACAAATTGTAACGGTTTGAAAATGCTTGCTCAAGATGGCAAAATGCGTATGACCGATGTAGCTGATACCGAACAATTATTTCGATTAATCCAAACAATACCTTCACCCAAAGCCGAACCTTTTAAATTATGGTTAGCAAAAGTAGCAACAGAAAGATTAGATGAAATGCAAGACCCAGAATTAAGTATCGATAGGGCTTTGGAAAACTATATGAATTTGGGCTATTCAGAAAATTGGATAAATCAACGTTTAAAAAGTATTGAGATAAGAAAAGAGTTAACAGATGAATGGAAAAAAAGAGGATTGAAAGAGGGACAACAATTTGCTACACTTACAGATATTATTACCAAAGCATGGAGCAACAAAACCACAAAAGAATATAAAATCTTAAAAGGTTTGAAAAAAGAAAATCTTAGAGATAATATGACAAATACCGAACTCATTTTAAATATGCTTGCCGAAGCATCTACTAAAGATATTTCAACGGCAACCAATCCTGAAACTTTTGAAGACAGCAAAAAAGTAGCCAAGCAAGGTGGCAATGTAGCCAAAGTTGCATTGAAAGAATTAGAAGCCAAAACAGGCAAAAAAGTTGTTACAGCAATAAATGCTAAATCTTTATTAAAAGAAAACCTAGATGCAAAAAAACTAAACTTTAAAAGCAATCAGAAAAAATAAAAGTAAAAGCATCAATTTTTAAATCTCAATTTTATGTTCTTGAAATAGTTGAAACTATACTTTTGCAAAATGGAAATAAAACAACTCATACTAGAAGTTTGGTCTGATAGATCATTATTACAACAAGAAAAATATAAAGTTGCAGTTAAAGCTGTAATTGAAGAAGTTGATAAAGGCAGGTTAAGAACAGCCTCACCAACAGAAGCTGGATGGCAAGTAAATGAATGGGTAAAACAAGCTATTCTATTATATTTTGCAATTCAACCTATGCAAACATGGCATGTAGAACCTTTTGAGTTTTACGATAAAATGTTATTGAAAAAAGATTATGCAGCTTTAGGTGTTAGAGCTGTTCCACATGCAGTTGCTAGATATGGGGCTTATTTAGCGAAGAATGTTGTTTTGATGCCAAGTTATGTAAATATTGGAGCTTATGTTGATGAAGGAACTATGGTAGATACTTGGGCTACTGTTGGTAGTTGTGCTCAAATTGGTAAATATGTTCATTTAAGTGGAGGAGTAGGAATTGGTGGAGTTTTAGAACCCTTGCAAGCTAGTCCAGTTATTATAGAAGATGGATGTTTTATTGGCAGTCGTTGTATTGTAGTTGAAGGAGTAATTGTTGAGAAAGAAGCTGTTCTTGGAGCAAATGTTGTTTTAACTCAAAGTACAAAAATTATTGATGTAAGTGGTGATGGACCTATTGAATATAGAGGAAGGGTTCCTTCGAGAAGTGTGGTAATTCCAGGAAGTTATACCAAAAAATTTCCTGCAGGAGAATTTCAAGTTGGTTGTGCATTAATTATTGGAAAAAGAAAAGCAAGCACAGATTTAAAAACTAGTTTAAATGATGCACTCAGAGATTTTAATGTGAGTGCTTAACTAAATAATTTGAATAAAAAAAGAGGGCATCAATTGATGCCCTCTTTTTTTATTCAAAAATATATTAACCTAAATAAGCTTTTAAAGCATTGCTGTATCTTGCTTTTTGTAAACGTTTGATAGCACGTTCTTTAATTTGGCGAATACGTTCTTTTGTTAAATCGTATTTCATTCCAATTTGTTCAATGGTGGTACCATCATTATTTAAACCAAAATAAGCATTTACAATTTCAGCTTCTCTCGGACTTAAACTTTTTAAAACTCTTTTGATTTCTTCACGTAAAGAATCTTTCATTACATCTTCATCAGTATCATCACTGCCTTCTAATAAATCGCCCATGGCAACATCTTCAGCTTCATGAACTGGTGCATCTAAACTTGTATGACGAGTATTACTTTGAAAAATATTATTAATTTCAGTTTCACTCATTTCCAAAATATCACTTAATTCTTCAGTACTTGGTTCACGCTCATGCTCTTGTTCAAAAGCCATGTATGCTTTGTTTGCACGATTGTAAGTACCAATTTTATTTTGTGGTAAACGAACTAATCTTCCTTGTTCAGCTAAAGCTTGAAGAATTGACTGACGAATCCACCATACTGCATAAGAAATGAATTTAAAGCCTTTGGTTTCATCAAATCGTTGTGCTGCTTTTATTAATCCAAGATTCCCTTCATTAATTAAATCACTCAAACTTAATCCTTGGTGTTGATATTGTTTAGCAACAGATACCACAAATCTCAAATTAGCTTGCACTAATTTATCCAAAGCTCTTTGATTACCCATTTTAATTTTTTGGGCTAAAGTGGTTTCCTCTTCAGGAGTAATCATTGAAATTTTAGAAATTTCTTGTAAGTATTTCTCTACTGCCTGTGAATCTCTATTGGTAATCTGGGTTGCAATCTTAAGCTGCCTCATTGTATAATTTCGCTTTAATTTATTGTAGTAAGGTTAAAACATAACTAACCTAATATCTAAAATGGCTGCAAATTTACGAGTATTTGTTAATAAAGCCTAATAAAAATGTGAAAGCTTTTGATAATATATAGGCATGGTTATTGTTTGTTAGCAACTTTCAATAAATTCATCAACATCTTTTATAAGGTTTGTTTAGTATTGCTTGTCAAGTTTTTTGGTTGGCTAATTCTTTACCAATACTAAAATATGAAAATAATAGGTTCTTTATTATTGATATTTTTCACTTTTTTTCTTATTAAACAAGAGAAGCCCTCAGATTTTATACATCAATTAGAAATTATTAGAGATACAACTATATTGGATAGCTTAGAAATAAGTAAATTGGTTGAGCCAAAACAAGACTCTACAAAAATTGATTCTCTCCTTTCTAAATATTTTTATGGAATAGCAAGTTATTATAGCAAAAATTTAGATGGAACTGAAACTGCAACTGGTGAAATATTCAGACACAGTAAATTAACAGCTGCAAGTAATAGGTTTAAATTAAATACTTGGGT
>JAYVBS010000095.1:0-8584 GCA_043750315.1 Chitinophagaceae bacterium | reverse complement strand
TATATTTATTTTAGTGAACAGTGAATAAGGTCTACCTATTTACAAATCATTTTAATTCAGATTAACTAAATTTCTTATGGTGGTTTTGCCGAGGGTGTTCACCTCTTCCCTTTCCGAACAGAGAAGTTAAGCCCCTCATGGCCGATGGTACTTGGTTTTTCCTGGGAGAGTAGGTAGCTGCCATATTTATTAACCTCAACTTTTATAAGTTGGGGTTTTTTTATGTCTATATATGAACAATGTTTATTTTTAATCTTAATATATTTTGATGAACATTGTAATTTTAATAAATAGTAATGCTGGAGGAGGAAAGTTTTTAAAAAATATTCTTCAAATTGAAAATTTTCTTGAGTCTAAAAAAATAAATTTTAAATCAATTATTGATGTTTGGCCAGATAATTTAGATGAATATAATTATGTATGGGTTATTGGAGGTGATGGCACATTGAATTATTTTATCAATAAATACCCTTTGATAAATATTCCAATTGCAATATTTAAAGGAGGAACTGGAAATGATTTTTCATGGAAGCTTTATGGAAATATTTGCCTTGAAGAGCAATTACAAAAACTATTTAAAAATAAAACTGAATTAATTGATGTTGGATTATGTAATGGCAAATATTTTTTAAATGGTGTTG
The DNA here is from genome assembly GCA_043750315.1 of Chitinophagaceae bacterium. Taxonomy (GTDB): domain Bacteria; phylum Bacteroidota; class Bacteroidia; order Chitinophagales; family Chitinophagaceae; genus CAIVPM01. The sequence continues at coordinate 7,943 of JAYVBS010000095.1, read as the reverse complement.
GAATAGGCTTTGATGGTGAAATTTTGAAGAATATGAATAAGATTAGATGGCTAGGTGGTCATTTAGGTTATTTAGTAGTTGTTATAAAGAAAATATTTACTTTCAAAGAACAGTATTTTACTTTTTCTATTAATGAAAATGAATATTCTCAAAAATTATTGTTAATGTCTGTTTTTAATTCTTCAAGAACTGGGGGTGGATTTCATATTGCACCTACTGCTAAAATTAATGATGGTTTTTTAGATGTTATCACTTGTAAACCTTTAAATATAATAAAGAGACTTATCAATCTTCCAAAAATTGAAAAAGGTAAACATCTCAAATTACCTTTCGTTGTTCATTATCTTACAAAAAAAATAAATATTAAATGTGAAACTAAAACAGCAGCACAAATTGATGGAGAGTTGTTTTGGGCTAAGGAGTTCAATATTTCGATAATTGAAAAAAAGTTAACTTTTATTGTTTAGAGAGACTTTAAAATAAAATATTCAAATATCTTTCATATATTAGCTTTTCATTTAATCCAGTACATGTCTGAAATGTCGTTAATAGAAGATTGTATTAATAATAGTTCCGTTGCACAACGTGAATTGTATAACAGATTTAGTGGAATACTATTTGGAATTTGCTATAGATATGCATCATGCAGACAAGATGCTGAAGATATGCTTCAAGAGGGATTTATTAAAATATTTACCAAAATTTCAAGTTTTGAAAACAAAGGCAACTTTGAAGGTTGGATGAAACGCGTAATGGTTCATACTTGCATTAATTATTTAAAAAAGAATAAAAAATTTGAAAATATTATTAGCCTAGAAAATGTTTATAATTTAGAAATAAAAGAAGAAAGCATTGCAAGTAAACTATTGGGAAAACAAGTGATGGAGTGTTTACGCTTGCTACCTATTGGGTATAGAACTGTAATAAATTTATATGCAATTGAAGGGTTTAATCATAAAGAAATTGGTGAGATATTAGAAATTGGAGAAAGTACAAGCAGAAGCCAATTTATAAGAGGTAAAAATGTTTTGGAAACAATTTTAATTAAAAGAGAAATCATTAAACCTAATGTTGAAAGGGTTGAATGGCTAGCATATTTGAATAACTAAAATGATATTTAATAGGGGAAATAAAAATGTACAACTTGAAGAGCTTCTTAAAAAAGAAGCTGCCAATTATCGTGTGTACCCCTCTGAAAAAGTTTGGGAAAATATAAGAGATGTAATTCAGCCAGAAACTAAATGGCCAGCTTTAATTACCATTTTTGTTTCAATAGTTTTAGCACTTTCTATTTCTACAATTATTAATTATCCATCAGAAAAAATTGGTAATAGTAAATCGGCAGTTTTTTCTAATAATATTAAAACTAATACTCCTGTCATACAGATTAGTAAACCAAAAAAACCAATTTTCTTTGCTCAAAATTTTTATGAAGCCAAAGCTGAAATTAAAAGTATCAATAAAATAAAAGTTGAGAAAGAAGTTATTGAACATGATATTATTCAATCAAGCAAAGAAACACAAGAAAATACTACAATTGTTAACGAGAATGAAACTCAAACAAATTTTGTCAATTCTAATGTAAATCAAAGTGATAAAATCTCAACTTTTACTCAATCAGATTTAAATAATTTTTTAACCGAAGCTTCAATAGAATTTGCTAAAACAAAAACCGAAATTAATTTTCCTGGTTTGGCAGAAACATCATTTAGCGAAAATAATAAGTCAAAAATAAATATTATTTCGGAAAATGGATTTTTAAAAACTCAGCAAAATAAAATTATTAAAAAATATAATAATAAGTTGCGATTACAATATTATGTAACTCTTTCAAATAGCTATAGAACTTTAGATGATGATAAAACCCGTTCACGATACACATCGGCAATAATTGATAGAATTGCACTCAATAGAAATGTAAATGATATAGTAATTCATAAACCAATGTTAGGTCTTGAAATTGGTGGTGCAATAATGTATCCTATTACTAAAAGATTATTCATTAAAACTGGAATACAATTTAATATTAGACAATATAATATTGATGCTTTCAATGCATATGGTGCTGCAAATATTAGTTATGTAAACAACTTTCAGTTGAATACTTATTCTGCAATTTCTGGTTTTAGTACTAATTTTGAAAATGCAATAGGTGCAAAAACAAACTTGCAAAACAAGTTGTACGAATTATCAATTCCTCTTGGCTTAGAATGGGATGTTATAGATGGTAATAAATGGGGATTAAGATTAAATGGTTCTTTCCAACCTACTGTAGCGTTAAATAGAAGCAATCATATTATTTCAACCGATTATAAGTATTATACAGATGCCACACCATTTTTTAGACGTTTTAATATAAATTCCGATGCTGGAATACTCTTTACAATGAAAACAAAAAATGTAAAATGGTTTTTAGGTCCACAGGTTAGGTTTCAACAATTACCTACTTACAACGATTTATATCCAATTAAAGAGTACAGAGTTGATTATGGAGTTAAAATTGGGTTTACAAAATCTTTGCATTAATTTTTACAATTATCATTTTACTACATAATATTTTTACAATATGTATAAAATAATATGTATTTTATTTTCTTTAATAATCATATTGGTATGTTGTAATACAAAAAAATCCTCAGATAAAAATATAGTTGTAAAAGATACTTTTCAATTTGCCCCTATTATTGAACTAATAAAAGCTGATGCTTTTGATGTAGAAAAAACCCCATATTTTTTATATTGTATAAATACAATAGTTGGTTCAAAAATAAAAGATTCTACAGTTTTAAAAAGAGAAAAATTTGCAGAAATTATAAAGCCCTTAATTTCAATTTCTATAACTAAAGAAAAATTTAAAGAAGTATCATTTGAAGATTTATCAACTAAAAGTATTTCGTTTATTACAACTTCAACAGATACTAAAAGTAAAATTAAAAGTATAACTACTTTATTGAATGATGAAACTAAAAATTTAACAAGTATGTATTTTGTTTTTGAAATTGACTCTATAAATACTAAAATTAAAAAACAATATTTTTGGAAGGCGGGAAAAAGTTTAACTATAATTACAACTTCCAAATTACAATATAAAAAAGAAACTACAGAAAAAACTTTTATCAATTGGAATGATAAAGTAGATTAGTTAATTATTCTACTACCATAACATGACAACTGAAACTTTTACTACGATTGCTATTGATTTACCTAAACAGCCTGGCATATATAAATATTTTGATACAACTAACAATATTATATATGTTGGTAAGGCGAAGAATTTAAAAAAACGGATATCCTCTTATTTCAATAAAAATCAAAAAAGTTATAAAACAATTGAGTTAGTAAAACGTATTGAAAAAATTGAATTTACTATTGTTAATACTGAGCAAGATGCATTATTATTAGAGAATGCTTTAATAAAGGAATACAGACCAAAATATAATATCAGTTTAAAGGATGATAAAACTTATCCTTATATCGTTATAAAAAAAGAACCTTTTCCAAGAGTTTTTTTTACAAGAAAAAGATACAATGATGGCTCAGAATATTTAGGACCTTTTACTTCTGTTTTTTATGTTAGAGAATTATTGACACTAATAAAGCAATATGTGCCCTTAAGAAACTGCAAACTAAACCTCACAAATAAAAATATTCAAGCAAATAAGTTTAAAGTTTGTTTAGAATATCATTTAGGTAATTGTAAAGGACCTTGTGAAGGATATCAAACTATACAACAATATGCAGAAGGTTTGCAACATTTACGAGAAATATTAAAAGGCAATGTAAATAATGTTATTAAATATTATGAAACAGAAATGAAAATTTGTGTTTCTAATTTGGAATTTGAAAAAGCGGAGTTTTTAAAAAAGAAAATAGACCACCTGTTAAACTATCAAGCAAAATCAGTGGTAGTAAGTAAAAATGTTACTAATGCAGATGTGTTTAGTATTTTAAAAGAAGATGAAAATGTGTACGTAAATTATTTAATGGTGAATAATGGTACTATTGTTCAAACTCATACACAACAACTAGAAACAAAGTTAGATGAAACAGAAAAGGAAGCATTGAGTTTTGCCATTGCTCAAATGAGAGATATATTTAACAGCATTTCTAACGAAATCATTGTTCCTTTTGAGGTAGATTATGCACAAGAAAATTTATTAATTACTATACCAAAAGCTGGCGACAAAAAAAAGCTTTTAGAACTATCTCTTAAAAATGTAAACTATTACAAAGAAGAGATTAGAAGAAAAAAAATTATAAATATTGTAGAAAAAACTTCTGAAGAATTGCAGACTGTTCTCAATGAGTTACAAAAAAATTTACAACTTAAAGAAAATCCAGTTCATATAGAATGTTTTGATAATTCTAATTTTCAAGGAAGTTTTCCAGTGAGTGCTTGTGTGTGTTTTAGAAATGGACTACCTTTTAAAGCAGAATATAGAAAATTCAATATTAAAACTGTTAGTGGCATTAATGATTTTGCTTCTATGAAAGAAACTGTTATGAGGCATTATAAAAGATATATTAATGATAAAAAAACTTTACCTCAGCTAGTAGTGATTGATGGAGGCAAAGGTCAATTAAGTGCAGCATTGGAAGGCATATATGAAATTGGCTTAAAAGGAAAACTAACTTTAATAGGCTTAGCAAAAAATGAGGAAGAATTGTTTTTTGAAGGTGACCAACAATCAATAAAATTAGATTGGAATAGCGAAGGATTAAAACTTATTCGTAGAATACGTGATGAAGTGCATCGTTTTGGAATTACCTTTCATAGAAGCCAACGAAGTAAAGGAGCAATAAAAAATGAGTTAGAAAATATTAAAGGGTTAGGACCAAGTTCAATAACTGCTTTGCTAAAAAAATTTAAATCAATTAAAAAAATAAAAGAACAATCTTTTGAAAATTTAGTTGAAGTTATTGGAGAGAAGAAAGCAAAACTATTAACTGATACCTTTGATGTTTAATTAAATACTCCATTAAAATTTGTTGAAAAATTTTTTTCGCTCAGCAATTGTTTGATATCTTTTTTCAATTGTTCAATTTCATCTCTCTTTAATCCATCATAAACTCCACCTCTTACATTTCCAGCTTTATCGATTAAAGCAAAAAATTGAGTATGAATAAAATCATCTGCAATGTTTTCTACAGCATTTTTAGGATCATCTAAACCATAACTAAAACGAGCCATTTTATATAAGCTGTCTTTACTGCCAGTTACAAAAGCCCATTTGTTGGTATTAGCTTTCATTTTAATTGCATAAGCTTTAAGTAATGGAATAGAATCTATTTCAGGCTGACAAGTATGTGAAACAATTAAAAAATTATCTTGATCTTTAAATTGTTCATAAATCTCTTGCATGTTTTTATTCATTTTAGGACAAATTCCTAGGCATGTTGTAAAAAAATATTCTACTACACAAACCTTACCTAGCATATCTGCATTGGAGACACTTGCACTGTCTTGATTAGTAAAAACAAAGGGTTGTACTGTTCCTCTTTTACTAATAGGGCTTTGGTTAAACCAAGGCGTGAATTTTGAAAGCAAAAACCAAAAAAGTAAAACAAGTATAACAAAGAATAATAAATAGTAACTTAACTTTTTCATAAGGCAAATGTAGAACAAAAAAAATCTCCTTTTTGAGAAGGAGAATTTGAATAAAATAATATTAATAATTATTTAGCAGCTGCAAATCGTTCAGCAACTTTATTCCAATTTATAAGGTTCCAAATTGCTGTTAAATAATCGGCACGTTTGTTTTGATATTTTAAATAATAAGCATGTTCCCAAACATCAACTCCTAAAATTGGAGTGCATTTACATTCTGCAACATCCATTAAAGGATTATCTTGATTTGGAGTTGAGCAAATTGCTAAACCACCATCTTTTACTCCTAACCAAACCCAACCACTACCAAAACGGCCAACACCACCTGCTGCAAATTTTGTTTTAAATTCTTCAAAGCTTCCAAATGCTTTATCAATGGCTGCAGCTAAATCACCTATTGGAGCACCTCCAGCATTTGGTGCTAAACTTTCCCAGAAGAAAGTGTGGTTCCAATGTCCACCACCATTATTTCTAACAGCTGGTGAAATTGCACCTGCATGAGCTACTAATTCTTCTAAAGATTTATTTTCATTCTCGGTACCAACAATAGCTTTATTTAGATTATCTACATATGCTTGATGATGTTTGCCATGATGAATTTGCATGGTTAATTCATCAACATTTGGTTCTAATGCATTGTGAGCATAAGGTAAAGGGGCTAATGTAAAACTCATAATATTTTTTTAATTGATTAGTTATTTAAACTGCAAAACTCTCTCCACAACCACAACTTCTACTAGCATTTGGATTACTGAAATAAAATCCTTTTCCATTTAATCCATCACTAAAATCTAATTCAGTATTTACAAGGTAAAGAAAACTTTTTAAATCAGTTACTATTTTTAAACCATTGTCTTCAAAAACTTGATCCATGGGTTTTACTTGGTTATCAAAATCTAGTTTATAACTTAATCCACTACAACCACCACCAACAACACCTACTCTTAAAAAGTAAGATGAGTCGTTAGTAACACCAGCTTCTTCCATAAGTTTTAAAACTTTGGTTTTTGCTTTGTTGGATATGTAAATACTGTTAGCCTCCCCAACCCCTCCAAGGGAGGGGCTTTGAGAAACTGGTTTATTATCTTTTAAAATTTCTTCAACCATAATCTTCGCTTTTATAAGTCCCTCCTTTGGAGGGGTTGGGGAGGCATTTCTAGTGTACTCCCTTTTCTTCAAACACTAATTGTTCTAAACCATTTTTTACTCTGTAATCATTAATAGCTGCTTTAATTGCATCTTCTGCTAAAACTGAGCAGTGAATTTTTACAGGAGGAAGATTTAATTCTTCAACAATATCCATATTATCTATAGATACAGCTTGGTCAACAGTTTTACCTTTTAACCATTCTGTTGCTAGTGATGAAGATGCAATTGCAGAACCACAACCAAAGGTTTTGAATTTTGCATCTTTAATAATGCCAGTAGCATCATCAACTTCAATTTGTAAACGCATCACATCGCCACATTCTGGTGCACCTACTAAACCTGTACCAACGTTTTTATTTGCTTTATCAAGTGTTCCAACGTTTTTTGGATTACTGTAGTGGTCAATCACTTTATCTGAGTATGCCATTTTATTTTAGTTTTATGATTTTAGATTTACGATTTATTTATTTAATAATGATTGACAACAAATCGTAAATCGTCAATCAAAAAATATTTAATTATTAATGGTGTGCCCATTCAATACTGTTCAAATCGATTCCTTCTTTATACATTTCCCATAAAGGACTCATATCTCTTAACTTTAAAACAGTATTGGTGATCTGTTCAATGGTATAATCAATTTGCTCTTCAGTTGTAAATCTGCTTAAACCGAAACGTAAACTACTATGTGCTAAATCATCTCCCAAACCCAAAGCTTTTAAAACATAACTTGGTTCTAAAGATGCTGAGGTACAAGCAGAGCCAGAACTTAAAGCAATATTTTTATTGAATCCCATTAACAATCCTTCGCCTTCAACATGTTTAAAAGAAATATTTGCAACATGTGGTAAACGATGTTCTTTATTTCCATTAACATAACTCTCTTCAATTTTACACAAAGCATTTTCTAATTTATCTCTAAGCACTGAAGTATGTTTAGCATCTTTTTCCATTTCTAACATACACAACTCACATGCTTTGCCAAAGCCAACAATTCCAGGAACATTTAATGTTCCACTTCTCATACCTCTTTCATGTCCACCACCATCCATTTGGGCAGTTACTTTTACACGAGGATTTTTTCTTCTTACATATAAAGCACCAATACCCTTTGGGCCATACATTTTATGACCAGTGAAAGTCATTAAATCAATGCCATCTTCTATAACATTAACAGGAATTTTCC
>JAYVBS010000094.1:0-8624 GCA_043750315.1 Chitinophagaceae bacterium | reverse complement strand
AGCAGAAAACTTTTTGGCAATTGATTAATGTTATGGTTCCTGTTTTATTGGTGCTTATTTTTACATTTGTAATACAATATTTTCGTAAGAGAAAGTTTACAACTTAATTTCATTTCTTAATTATCATTCATTGAACCCAGACCAAATTACATACTTAGTTTTTACAATAGTTGTTACACTTGCTTTAGTAATTGACTTAGGTTTTCTAAGTAAAAAAGATAAAATTATTAGTACTAAAACTGCACTTCTTCAAACAATTTTTTGGGTTTGCTTAGCTTTGGCATTTTTTGTTTTTATTTGGTACGAAGAAGGGAAACTTACTGCAATTGAATACATCACTGCTTATTTAATGGAGTGGAGTTTAAGTATTGATAATATTTTTGTTTTTATAATCATATTCTCAGCATTTAAGGTAAGTTCTAACTATTACGCCAGAGTATTGTTGATTGGTATTTTAATGGCAATTGTATTTCGTGTTGCTTTTATTACTGTTGGTATTGCTTTAGTACAGAAAGCACAATGGACATTATATATTTTTGGTTTGTTCTTAATTTATACAGGATATAAAATGTTTATTTCAACCCAAGAAACAGAGTTTAATCCTCAAAATAGTAGAGTTTATAAATTGTTGATGAAATATTTTCCAATTACATTAGAAGATAGTGGCGGAAAATTTGTAATTCGAAAAGATGGGAAGCCTTTATATACTTCTTTATTTGTTGTAGTAGTAATGCTTGCTATAACAGATTTAGTTTTTGCTTTAGATTCAATACCTGCTGTAATGGGCATATCAAGAAATAATTTAGTTATTTATACTTCAAATATTTTTGCTGTGCTTGGATTAAGAAGTTTGTTTTTCTTATTAAGAGGTGCAGTAACTAAATTCGATTTTTTACAACAAGGTATTGCAATAGTTCTAGTTTTTATAGGTCTAAAAATGCTACTTGAACATTATTTAGAGCAATGGGTTACAAAAAATACAATGATTTTAATTTCACTTTTAGTAATCATTATTTGTATTGCTGGATCAATTGTTTATTCAATTCAATATAATAGAAAAAATGGGATTAAAGATTTTGATGTTTAAATGATCTAAACGTAAATGCTACTTTAACATTAAATGTGTAACCTTATCTTCGCAACGCAAAAAAATAATTATGAATTTACACGAATATCAAGCTAAAGAATTATTAAAGAATTATAAAGTTCCAGTGCAAGAAGGCATTGCCGTTGACCATGTTTCTGCTGCTGAAGATGCTTACAAACAAATGGCATCTCAAACCAATAATAAATTTGCTGTAGTTAAAGCACAAATTCATGCTGGCGGTAGAGGAAAAGGAAAAGTAATTGAAACCGGAATGAATGGCGTAAAAGTTGGTAAATCTGCTGAAGAAATTAGAAGTTTTGCTGAAGGTATGCTTGGTGGAACATTAGTTACCATTCAAACTGGACCAGCTGGTAAAAAAGTGTCTAAAATTTTAGTTGCTCAGGATGTATATTATGATGGCCCAAACAAAACCAAAGAGTTTTATTTATCTATTTTGTTAGATCGTACAGCTGGTCAAAATGTAATTATGTACAGCACTGAAGGAGGTATGGATATTGAAGAAGTAGCTCATAATACTCCTGAAAAAATATTTAAAGAATTGGTTCATCCAAGTGGTGGCTTGCAACCTTTTCAAGCAAGAAAAATTGCTTTTAATCTGGGTTTATCTGGCGAAGCCATGAAAAACTGTATCAAGTTTGTAACAAATTTATACAAAGCTTATGTTGATTTAGATTGTGGAATGATTGAGATTAACCCACTCTTTAAAACAAGTGATGAAAAAATTATTGCTGTAGATTGTAAGATGAATATTGACGATAATGCATTAACTCGTCATCCCATTATTTCTGCATTAAGAGATACTAGTGAAGAAGATCCAACAGAAGTTGAAGCGGGTGAATACAATTTAAATTTTGTAAAACTTGATGGAAATGTGGGTTGCATGGTAAATGGGGCAGGCTTAGCAATGGCAACTATGGATATGATAAAATTAAGTGGTGGAGAACCTGCAAACTTTTTAGATGTTGGAGGTTCTGCAAATGCACAAACTGTTGAAGCTGGATTTAGAATTATTATGAAAGATCCGAATGTAAAGGCAATTTTGATTAATATTTTTGGAGGTATTGTACGTTGTGATAGAGTAGCTGCTGGTGTTATTGAAGCTTTCAATAAATTAGGTAATATTAATATTCCAATTATTGTTCGCTTGCAAGGAACCAATGCAGTTGAAGCTAAAAAATTAATTGATGAAAGTGGATTAAAAGTTCAAAGTGCAATATTGCTTTCTGAAGCAGCAGATTTAGTTAGAAAAGCAGTAGTTAATTTATAATAAATAATTATTAAAGCCATTCATATTTTGAATGGCTTTTTTGTTTCTTAAATTTCTCTAATTTCAAGATTATACTTTATCAGCTTTTCCTTAGGTTTGTGACATGCATTTGTTCAGTGACTTATCAGTATTATTTTCAAAACATTTTGAAAAAAATCATTTTCCTTCAACGCCAAATAATTTGTACGAACCCTGTAATTATTTTTTACAAATTGGAGGCAAAAGAATTCGACCAACTTTATGTTTATTAGGAAACGAGATGTTTGATGAAATTCACTCCGATGCCTATCAAATTGCATCAGCAATTGAGCTTTTTCATAATTTTACATTAGTGCATGATGATATGATGGATGCTGCTTCTTTAAGAAGGGGTAAACAAACTGTGCATACCAAATACAATAGCAATATTGCTTTATTAAGTGGAGATGTAATGCTGATTAAAGCTTATGAATATATCAACAAAATTCAATCACAAAACCTACAAGGTATACTTCAAATATTTAATACAACTGCAACCGAGGTTTGTGAAGGGCAACAATTAGATATGGATTTCGAAAATCAATCAGAGGTTTCTTTGAATGAGTATATTAGAATGATTGAGTTAAAAACTTCTGTATTATTAGCTGCTGCATTAAAAATGGGGGCAATTATTGGTGGAGCAAGTGAAGGTAATTGCAATCATTTGTATCAGTTTGGATTGAATTTAGGAATTGCATTTCAAATTCAAGATGATTATTTAGATGCATTTGGTGATCCTGAAAAATTTGGTAAAGAAGTTGGTGGTGATATCAAACAAAATAAAAAAACATTTTTATTATTGCATTCTCTTGAAGTTGCTAATGAAAAACAAAAAAAATATTTGAAGGAATTAATACAAAATAATCCAACAAATAAAGTTGAAGCAATTTTAAAAATTTATACTGAATGTAATGTTCAAGAATGGACAAAAAATTTAAAGCAAAAATATTTTGATGCTGCTTTAAAACATTTAGAAGATATTGGAGTGGTTTCATTACGCAAAAAGCCTTTATTAGAATTAGCACATTTTTTAATAGATAGAGAACATTAACAATTGCCAATTTATTATTTGGTTAATTAAAAATTTACAACATGAGTTCATCACTTTTCAGAAAAAAAAATATTGAAAAAATTGTTGCTAAAGCTTCATCAAGTGATGCAAATTCTAGTGGCTTAAATAGAGTACTTACTGTAAAAGATTTAACCATGATGGGTATTGCAGCTGTTGTTGGTGCTGGAATATTTTCAACAATTGGTACTGCTGCTTTTAATGGTGGTCCAGGGATTTCAATTTTATTTGTAATTACTGCAATTACATGTGGATTTAGTGCTTTGTGCTACGCTGAATTTGCAAGTCGAGTGCCAATTTCTGGAAGTGCATATACTTATGCTTATGTATCATTTGGAGAAATTGCTGCTTGGATAATTGGATGGGCTTTAATATTAGAATATTCTATTGGTAATATTGTTGTAGCCATTAGTTGGAGTGGATATTTTAATAATTTACTTGAAGGTCTTGGTTTGCATTTGCCTGGATGGTTATTAACAGATCCTTTCACTGCTTCAACGAAATTTCAAGAAGCTAATCAAATTATTTTAGCTGGAGGTGTCTTAGATAAAACAAAACAATTTTCAATTGATTTATGGAATAGTGCACCTACAATATTTGGGAAACATATTATTTTCAATTTGCCAGCATTTATAATTGTAGTGTTAGTAACAATACTCGCATATATTGGAATTAAAGAAAGTAAGAAAAGCACAAATGCTATGGTAATCTTAAAAGTTGCTGTGATAGTTTTTGTAATTGTTTTAGGTTTCTTTTATGTTGATACCAAAAATTGGGATCCATTTATGCCAAATGGATTTGGAGGAGTTTTAGCTGGCGTATCTGCTGTATTCTATGCCTATATTGGTTTTGATGCTATTTCTACAACAGCTGAAGAATGTAAAAATCCTCAAAGAGATTTACCAAGAGGAATGATTTACTCTTTAATTATTTGTACAATTTTATATATTTTAATTGCATTGGTATTAACCGGGATGGTGAATTATAAAAATTTAAAAGTTGATGATCCTTTAGCTTTTGTATTTCAGCAAGTAAATTTAAAATGGATTAGTTACATTATTTCTATAAGTGCTGTAATAGCTACAACAAGTGTTTTACTAGTGTTCCAATTAGGTCAGCCAAGAATTTGGATGAGTATGAGTAGAGATGGGTTATTACCTAAACAGTTTTCTAAAGTGCATAAAAAATATCAAACACCAGGCTTTGCAACCATTGTAACTGGTTGTTTAGTTGCCATTCCAGCTTTGTTTATTCCAAGTGGAATAGTTACTGATTTAACAAGTATAGGAACGCTCTTTGCTTTTGTATTGGTTTGTTTTGGAGTTTTAGCATTACCAAAACTAAATGGCGTAAATGCAAAATTTAAATTGCCACACATCAATGGTAAATTCGTTATTCCAATTTTAGTGGGTGCATTTATTTGGTTGTATAAAGATAGAATTGTAAATGCTTTTGCTCATCTTAACTCAGAAGGATATCAAGAAATAATATTTTTAATATTCATTCTCATCTGCATCATTACAGCAATTTATTCTTTCATTAAAAGTTATAATGTAATACCTGTTATAGGGGCTCTTTCTTGTTTATACTTGATGATAGAAATTCCTGCAAATAGTTGGTTTTGGTTTTTTGTTTGGATGGGTTTAGGCTTAATTCTTTACTTTTCTTATGGTAGAAGAAATAGTAAGATTAATGATTAATCTCTTTTAAATGTAACTCCCATTGCCAAGCAGATTTCATCATGTCATTGATATCATATTTAGTTTGCCATCCTAATTTTTGTTTTGCTAAATTGTTATTGGCATAAATTGCTACAACGTCACCTGCACGTCTTGAACCAATTTCATAATTCAATTTTACATCATTCACTTGTTCAAAACTATTGATAACTTCTAAAACTGTAACACCATTTCCTGTACCTAAATTAAATACTTCAACACTAGATGAATTTTCTTCTTTCAATAAATATTCAATGGCTAAAGTGTGGGCTCTGGCTATATCACATACATGAATATAATCTCTAACACAGCTTCCATCTCTTGTATCATAATCATTACCATTAACCATCATCTTAGGTAATTTGCCAATAGCAGTTTGAGTAATAGCTGGCACTAAATTCATCGGTTTGCCTATAGGTAATTCTCCAATTAATGCTGAGGGATGTGCTCCAACAGGATTAAAATATCTTAATAAAATTGCATCTTTATTAGGGTTGATTTTTATAAAATCTTCAATAATTCTTTCACCAATTTGTTTGGTATAACCATAAGGAGAAGCAGCAGTTTGTTGTGGGGTTTGCTCTGTAACGCATGATTCATCTGGGTTTCCATAAACTGTGCATGATGATGAAAAAACAAAATGCTTTACATTAAATTCATCAACACATTTTAAAATATTGATAAGTGAATTCATGTTATTATGATAATACTCTAATGGTTTTTCTACAGATTCACCAACAGCTTTAAAAGCTGCAAAATGAATGATACCATTAATTTTTGGATTGTTGATAAACACATTTCTAGTGTCATCCAAATTGGTTAAATCAATATTATAGTTGATGACAGACTGGTTGGTGATTTTTTTTATTCCATCAAAAACTTGTTGGTTTGAGTTGGAAAAATTATCTATGCTAATCACTTCAAAACCATGTTCAATTAAATCAACAATAGTATGTGATCCTATATAACCTGCACCACCAGTAACTAAAATAGTTGCCATATTTTATTTTATTTTTTAATTTTTCAAACCCAAATCTCTTCCTTTCATCATTGCTGGAATGCCTTCTGATAGCCATTTTGCAGGTTTTTCACCTTTCAATAACCAATCGAAAAATTGTTGTTCTCTTATTTGAATATCTTTTCTATTTCTTCTTTCTACCAAATTATGTGCTTCACCATTATAGTTCAACATCCACACAGGTTTGTTTAATCTTCTCATTGCTGTAAACATTTCTATACCTTGATACCAAGGCACAGCACCATCAGCATCATTTGCCATAATTACTAATGGCGTTTTAATTTTTGGAATATGAAACAAAGGGGAATTTTCTATATATAAATTTGGCTTTTCCCATATGGTTGCTCCAATTCTACTTTGAGATTGTTCATATTGAAACTGTCTAGTTATACCACTTTCCCAACGAATGCCTCCATAAGCACTAAACATATTGGCAACAGGTGCACCTGCCCATGCTGCTTTATATAAATTTGTTTGTGTGATGATATAAGCAATTTGATAACCACCCCAACTCTGACCTTGCAAACCAATTTTTGTACTATCAATAAATCCTTTTTTAATTAAAGCCCTTGTACCACTTAAAATATAATCGTATGCACTTTTTCCTGGGTGACCATTAACATACCAAATATCTGGCACAAATACAACATAACCATTGCTTACAAAATAGGGTATGTTTAAACGACTTGGGGTAGGAGCTGGTGCTTGATATTGATGGAGGGATTGATTTAAACGCTCGTAGAAATACACAATCATTGGATACTTTTTGGTGTTGTCGAAGTTTTCTGGTTTGTATAAAACACCTTCTGTAAGTTTTCCTGTATATGCTTTCCATTTAAACAATTCTGCTGAACCCCAGCGGTAGTTAGATTGTTGAGGATTTGTTTGGTATAAAACATTATTTGAAAATAAAATTGGAGAAGTTTTGTAATTTTCTTTTGAAAAAAAATAGTTGTCAGATTTTTTTGACTTTAGAAAAAAGTTGTTGATTGAATTGAAATCGTCTTTCAAGATTAAACTAAAAGAGGATTGAAGTGATACAATGGAAGTGCTTTTAGAAACTTCATTAAATGTTCTTAAAAACAATTTTTGATTTTGGTTGATAAATTTCTCATCATTATCAACAGAAACATACCTGTATTGGGTTTTGTTTTTTCTACCATTGGTTAAAGAAAAAGATTTTTCAATGCCTTTGGGGTCAACTTTCCAAATATCATATTTATCATAAATTAAAACATAAGAATCATCTTGCATCCATTTTATAATACCATAATTATTAGGATCATCAGGTACATCATTTTCTTCATCATATAATTTATAAGGAATATCTTTTGCAACATGTGTAATTTTTTGAGTAGATGAACTATAGCAACTATAAGTTCTTATTACTTCATCGTAGTATAAAAAATAATTACCAGTATAAGATGGATAAAAGTTTCCTTTTATATTTTCAATAATTTTTTTGCTTTCACCAGTTGAAGGATTTAATTTATAAATATCTTTCTTGGTAAAGCCCTGCCATTGAGCTTCAACTCTTTTACCTTCATCAGAAATGGCATAAAAAATACCACCATCACCTTCTAAAGTTGTTCTAACTATTTCAAGACTCTCGTTTCCTAATTGAACAACTTTATTGTTTTCAAAATCGAATCTTGCTAAATAATTTTTCTTTAAATCTCTGTCTAAATTTTTTAATTGGGAAGTCATTAAATCATCATCATTATAATGCCAAACATCTACACTCACTCTTTCAAACTCTGGAAGTGTTGTATCTTTAGGAATAAGAATTGGAGCTATTCCAAAAAATAATCTTTTTCCAGATTCACTAAATAGAATATTTCCATTTTCACTTACAGTCCAATTACTTGGCATTCCTTCAGTTGTTTTATATGCCAGAGTTTTAGCTGAATCTAAATTATTTGTATAGTAGAATAGTCGATAAAATTTTTGTGATTCTTTTTTTGCACTATCTCTTTCTGCAACAAATGCAATTTGATTTCCTGTAGTATCAAAAGCATATTGTTTAGCATCATTAAAGCCAGATAAAATAGTATCTTGTTTTGTTTGAGCTAAATCCATTAGAATAACTAATGCTTTAGATTTTGAATTGCCATTTTTCTTTGTTGTTTCAACTAAAATTTTAAATCCATTTTTTGAGAATAAATATTCAGAAGCTAATCTGATTTTTTCTTCTTTCGCTGTCGATAAATTTCTTAAAACTAATTCTGTCCCTTCTTCAATATCTTCTTCTTTTTTTGGTTTAGCAGTAGTATCAATTTTTGGTTGCAAAATATTAATACCTTGTTCTTGAGCTTTTGTTGCTAATGATTTTAAACTATCAATTTGTTTTTGAAGTGATGTTGCTTTTGTGTTGATTTCATTAATCTTACCTAAACTATCTAATTCTTTTTTTTCTTTTATTTCAG
>JAYVBS010000093.1:0-18590 GCA_043750315.1 Chitinophagaceae bacterium | reverse complement strand
TCTAAATTAGTTTTTCCACATATGTTGGTTCGTTTAATTTTAACAGAACAAGTATATAGAGCTTGTAGTATTTTACGCAACGAAAAATATCATCATATATAAAATAAAAATCATTTCATGTTTACAGTTACCACAGCTATTTTAGCCATAACTTGTATTATTTCTTTTGTTAGTTTTTCTAACCAAAAACTATTGGATGATTTAATTTTTTATCCTCCAGCAATTACAAAACACCAGCAATGGTATAGATTTATTACATGTGGATTTATACATGCAGATTTTATGCACTTAGCATTTAACATGTATTCCTTTTACATGTTTGGCAATGCTATTGAAACAGCTTGTGTTGATATTTATGGAAGATATGGGGCTACTGTATATTTGTTGTTGTATATTTCCTCTTTATTTTTCTGTTTACTACCTACTTATTTTAAAAATAAAAATAATTATAATTATAGAAGTTTAGGAGCCTCGGGTGCAGTATCTGCAATTGTTTTTGCATTTATTTTTCTTGCACCACTACAAGGAATTGGCCTTATTATTATTCCAGGCTTAACTGCCCCAGCGTTTATTTTTGGATTTATTTATTTAGGTGTGTCTGCCTATTTAGCAAAAAAAGGAAGTGGGAACATAAATCATTCTGCACATTTTTGGGGTGCAGTTTATGGAGTTGTTTTTTTAATAATTACTTCAATTGTTTTTACTGATTTTAATGCTTTGAAAAATTTTACAAGCCAAGTAACTGCCTATTTTTCGTAGGAAACTTTTAGAATATTTTTAGCAAGCGTAGTTATTTTAAAACGATCATCAATTCTATATCCTACCACCCAAACAATTTTTTTATTAGCTTCTATTACCCAAACTTTTTCTTTTTGCAATTGAGTTAATTTTTGGTTGATGAAGAATCGACTAAGCTTTTGTTTTTTCTTCATTCCAAGAGGATAAAAATAATCTCCAGTTTTCCATTTCCTCAACATCAATGGATAGGTAATACTTTTAGCATCAAGTGTGATAATATCTGGATTTGTAGAAATTTTAAAATTAGAATTAAGTTGTATTTTTTCTACATACAATTTTCCTTCATCGAATTCAACCAACCTACAATTTTCTTCAATAACAAAAAAAGAATTCTGTTTATTTGATAAGACTGAAATAATAAGCCAATTTCTATTGTTTAAGATTTGGTGAGTTGGTGATTGAATATAAGATCCATTCTTAGCATCTAAAAGTTTGATGATTTCTGAAACTTGACGAGAAGTGAAATCAAAATCTTTAAACATTTCCCAAACAATTGTTGATAATGCTTGGCTTTTTTTAAGTTTTAAAATTGGAATATGAAACTCCTCACCTACTTTTTTTATCAATGATTTTTTATATAATTTAATTGAATCATGATAAATGATACTAACCTCATTCAATCGTTGAATATTGGTCTGAATATTTTCTTCAGCCTGTGCAAATTGTTCTTGAATTAAAGGAAGTATTTGATTTCTAAAACTATTTCTAGTGTATTTATTTAATGCATTAGTTGAATCTTCAACAAACTGTAAACCCTTTGTTGAAGCATAGTTCATTAAACTTTGTTTTGTAAAATTTAATAACGGACGAATAATTCTTCTTTCTTTGTCAAAACTAGAAATGCCAGTTAATCCATCAATTCCTGTACCTCTACAAAAATTTATAAAAACTGTTTCAATATTATCGTTTAAATGGTGTGCAGTTAAAATGTAAGTAGGCGTTTTTTCATTTTTTTGCAATTCGGCAAACCATTCATATCTCAAATTTCTTGCAGCAACCTGAATAGAAATTTTATTTGCTTGAGCATAATGTTCAGTCTCAAATTTCCTAATTAAAATTTCACAACTATATTTTTTTGCTAAATTTTTTACAAAACTTTCATCTCGCAAACTCTCTTCGCCTCTTAATTGAAAATTACAATGTGCAATTAAAAATGGTTGTTGAATTTGGAATAATAAATCCAACAAAACCACACTATCAACACCTCCACTTACTGCAACAATCAACTTAAATTCTTTAGGTAGAAGTTGGCCAAATTGCTGCTGAAAGTTTATTTTAAATTGTTCTAACAAAGTTCATTATTTATAAATCACATAAAAATTTCATAGTATCGACGCCATCTGCATAATCATTTAAACTTGGCATTTGTGCAGTACCAAATGCTGTGTAGTCATTGCCAACAATACATTGAATATCATTATTGTTTTCTAAAATTATTTTTAAATCATCCGCATTTTTATAATAACTATAATGCACCTGACTAATTGCAGAAAATATTGAATCATTTTCAGAAAGTAAAACACTTCCATCTGTCATGTAAAACTTACTATTCATCATTAATAAAGCCAATTGATAATCGTAATTATGTCTGTATTTATGAAAATCTACAAAATGCTCAAAAGCTTTTAATTCATGTAACAATGGAATAAAATCGTAATTTTCTGGAACATACAAGTGTGTTACATTTCTACAACCTTGACCAAAATACCATTGAATATCTTTTGCTAAATTTTGTAAATCTTCTGAAGTTTCATCACCATTAATTAAAGCAACAGAAGTCCTATTTCTACGAATAATGTTTGGATATTTTCCAAAATACAATTCAAAATATCTACTGCTATTATTACTGCCAGTTGCAATGTATGCATCACAATTTTTAAGTGTTTGTGCAAACATTATTTGATTAAACAATCTTTCATCCCATTCTATCATTTTTTCAACAATATGTTTAATCAATATTTCATCTTTTGATGATGGTTTTATCAAAGCTTTATGCCCAGACATAAACACACATAAAAAATCTTGAAATCCAACCAAAGGAATATTACCAGCCATTACAATGCCAATTCTTTTAGTGGTGCTATTTTCAGGAATTGAATACTTTTTTGTCCAGGTTTCTAATTTAGCAACTTCTAAAAATGCATTACAAATGTTTTGAACAGATAAATCAACGAACTCTTCAATAAACCAAGCATTGGCATATTTAGCTTCTACCTTTACATTTAACCAATTTTCATCTGTGGATAACAAATATTTTTTTAATTTATTTAAAATATTTATTCTTTCTTCAATATTCATTTAATAATTTCTTTACTTTTAACTCGTTATTTAATTAATCTTAAAACAAAAATATACTATGGCTATTAAAATAACTGACGAATGTATTAATTGTGGTGCTTGTGAACCTGAATGTCCAAATAATGCAATTTATGAAGGTGGTGTACAATGGGCTGTTTCAGATGGTACTTCAATTAAAGGTAGTTTTACTTTAATGGATGGCACCACGATAGATGCTGATGCCAAAAATGCTCCTATATCTGATGATGTTTATTTTATAGTTCCCAATAAATGTACAGAATGTCAAGGTTTTCATGAAGAACCTCAATGTGCAAGTGTTTGCCCAGTTGATTGTTGTGTACCAGATGAAGCTTATGTGGAAACTGTGGATGAGTTAATGGCTAAAAAAGATAAAATGCATTTAGCATAATTTACTACTGAGTTAATTTTTCTAAAACATAATAAACGGCCGGACAAAAACTTGAATTTTTCAAAGTGATGTTTGGCCTTTTTAATAATACATCTTCATCCGTATAAGGAAATCGTTTACAATCTGATGGTCGTTCTTCGTAAATCTTACAAAAATTGTCTTCCCCTAAAAAAACACATGGTTGAGTTTTACCTACATAATCTCCTTCCTTATCCAAATCCAAATAAGTTTCTATAAATACACTTTCTTTTAATTTTAAGTGTTTACTAATTCGTTTGATATCAGTTGTTTTAAAACGAGGTGAATAGTTTTTGCAACAAGCAGCACAGTCTAAACATTTTATTTTGCTAAATGCTTCCTCATGTAATTCAGGTAATTTTTGAATAGTTTTAGCCTGAGGAACATTTTTTAAAAAATGTTTATACTTTTTTTGATTTGCAACACTATCTAATTGCCAATTCTTTAAATTTGGATCAACCATAATACAAAATAACAGCTTCTGCTAAATATTACTAAAAAATAAGATGTTTTATGTTTTAAAGAGTATTTAATAAGTTTTTTATTAATTAAATACCAATTGTTTTGAATAATAAAGTGTTGCATAAAACGTTATTAATGTTTAGTGGGAAAAATATATCCATTAACAAGAGAAATCCACATTGAAGTTATTTTGAGTTAAAGGAATATAATAGTTCAATAAATTTGATACAACTTTGAGTAGATTAAGAGTGATTGAAATTAAAATGCAACAAACTAACAAGTACATAACAATTTTACTTAGTACACTTCTAATTAGTTGTGTATCTAGCAGAAAGGTTGATATGCCTATTAAATTTCAACCTATTCAACCAAGAATTGAAACTCCTGTAAAACAAGCAGATCCAGACGTTATGATTCCTTTTACAAGGGATTTATATAATAGATTAAGAGAAGCCAATCAGGATATTAGAAAACTTCAATTTTTTGTAGATCAAACTATAATTTTAAGTAGAGGAACTAGCCAAGATAAATTATTTATAGATCAAGGTAAACTCGTAAATCAATCTGGAATGAATGAAAATAAGATTGAATTACCAACTTTAACACCTGGTATAATAGAACTGATTGAACCAGATGGCATGAGAATTTCTTTTGAAAGTGCCAATAACAATATTAAATTCATAAACAATAAATATTCTCCTGAATTTTTCATTTTCTCTGGTAACAATTGGGAAAATGGAACTGCTGAAATAGATTATAAAGGAACAACTTATAGAGCAAGCTGTGGTACTTGTTCAAGTGTTGCAGAGGCAAAACCTGTTGTACGACAAAAAGATATTATGGCTGGCGACACCAAATCTTATATTATAGGTGGTAGAACTATACATTAAAGAACTGGGTTTTCTGACAAAAAAAAAGAGAGTCTTGCTTTTGCAAGACTTTTTTTATACTTGAAAAATGTTAAGGTATAAAAAAAGGCGAGAAAACCTCGCCTAAGTGATTTGGATTGGATTCGAACCAATGGCCTACTGCTTAGAAGGCAGTTGCTCTATCCAGCTGAGCTACCAAACCTTTTACAATTTTTGTGTAGAAACACATTTAATTGGGCTGCAAATAAATGACATTTTTGTAACTTATCAAAGATTGATTTCAAAAAACATTTCATATCCCTGCAAACTCGTTATTTTGTAATACAATTAACTGCAAATGCCTGGAACTAATTTAGAAATAGGACCTCATTATTTATCTTTTGAAATTCTTCTTCAAACTTTAAAAAAGAATGCCTCTCTTTCAATTTCTAAAGATGCAAAAAATAAAATCAATGTATGCAGAAATTATCTAGACCAAAAAACAACTTCCTCAAACAAAGCATATTATGGCATTAATACTGGGTTTGGTTTTTTACAAAATGTAACCATTGATGCTTCACAAACTGAACAATTACAATATAATTTATTAATGTCTCATGCTTGTGGCATGGGTAATAAAGTGCCACAAGATATTATTAGATTAATGTTATTGTTAAAAATTAAATCTTTAAGTTATGGCAATAGCGGTGTACAAGAAGCTACTGTTAATAGACTCATAGACTTATATAATTTAAATATATTACCAATTATTTTTACTCAAGGATCTTTGGGTGCTTCTGGTGATTTAGCCCCTTTAAGTCATTTAAGTTTGCCTTTAATTGGTTTGGGTAAAGTATATTATAAAGGAGAAGAAAAAGCTGCAGAGGAAGTGTTAAAATATTTAGAAATAAAACCAGTTTCATTAAAAAGCAAAGAAGGTCTTGCTTTAATTAATGGTACTCAATTCATGAGTGCATATGGCATTTATTGCTTATCAAAATCATATACATTATTACAATGGGCTAATGTTATTGCAGCTATAAGTTTTGATGGTTTTGATGGAAACCCAGAATCCTTTCATCCTAAAATTCATGAAGTTCGACCTCATAAAGGCCAAAAAGAAGTTGCTTCAACTTTATTAAAATATTTATCTGGAAGTGAAATTACAAATAGAAAAAATAAACAAGTTCAAGATCCCTATTCGTTTAGATGTATTCCTCAAGTACATGGTGCAAGCTTAGATACTTTTAATTATGTAAAAGAAGTTTTGATGACAGAGGTTAATTCTGTAACTGACAATCCTAATATTTTTCCAGAAGAAGATTTAATAGTTAGTGGAGGAAATTTTCATGGCCAACCACTTGCATTAGCACTTGACTTTTTTTGTATTGCAATGAGTGAAATTGCAAGCATCAGTGAAAGAAGAACTTATCAATTAATTAGTGGGTCTAGAAACTTGCCATTATTTTTAGTAAACGAACCTGGTTTGAACAGTGGATTTATGATTCCACAATATACTGCTGCAAGTATTGTTAGCCAGAATAAACAACTTTGTACTCCTTCAAGTGTTGATACTATTAGCAGTAGTAATAATCAAGAAGACCATGTAAGTATGGGTGCAAATGCAGCAACAAAATGCCTTCAGGTTATTGAAAATGTAGAACGTGTTTTAGCAATAGAATTATTATCTGCAGCACAGGCAATAGATTTTAGACGACCAGACAAATCATCACCATTCTTAGAGAAAATAATTGCAGAGTATAGAACTAAAGTATCTTTTAATGAAAGGGATAGACTTTTACATGATGATATGCAAGCTACCGTTGAGTTTTTAAGAAATTATGACTTAGATTAATTTCCATATTTAAAAATTTTTCTTTTTTTAGTAACTAATGCTTTTCTTAATAAACTACCAGTAGTTGCAGAAAAACCTGCAACCAACCCACCTACAATTGCAGTTATTAAAATAAGTAAAGAATAAGATCCTTTTAATGGAAGAATGCTTGCAATTTTTTGTGATAATAAATGTTCATTAGCAAAATCTATTTTAAGTGCCAATACTCCCCATAAACAGAAAATAGAAATAAAACCTCCTAAAAAACTTTTTCCCGGATGCTGAGGAATCGTTGTAAAAACTGCAGCAGTTGTTATAGCAAAACTCCACCAAGGAAATTCAAATAAACCAATTGCAAAAGCTAATAAAACTGTTAAAAGAATTGATGTAATAAGTTTCACTGTTTAAAATTTTTGTGGTTCTAAATAAGATTCCAATTCAGCCATCATATTTTCACTACCAATAAAGAATGGGCAGCGTTGGTGCAATTCTGTGGGTAGAATATCTAAAATTCTTTGTTCCCCATTTGTGGCTTTACCACCAGCAACCTCAACAATAAAAGCAAAAGGATTACACTCGTAAAGTAATCTCAATTTCCCATTTGGTTTATCTGTGGTTCCAGGATACATAAATATTCCACCTTTAATTAAATTTCTATGTACATCACTTACCATACTACCAATATATCGTTGGGTATATGGCCCTCCTGTAGCTTTTACCTTCTTCTGACATGCATCAATGTATTTTTTTACACTTTCATTATATTGAAAAAAATTTCCATGATTTACAGAATATATTTTACCATCTTTTGGACATTGAATATTTGGATGAGATAAGCTAAACTCGCCTATTGAAGGATCTAATGTAAAACCATTTACTCCTCTCCTTGTAGCATAAACCATCATTGTAGAAGATCCATAAACAATATATCCTGCAGCAACTTGCTTTCTTCCAGGTTGCAAAAAATCTTCCATTGAACATGGAGTACCTAATGGTGTTACTCTTCTATAAATACTAAAAATAGTTCCTATAGAAACATTTACATCGATATTACTACTTCCATCTAAAGGATCAAATAGACAAACATATTTACTTTGATTACTTAATTCATCATCAAAAATTTCTATTTCATCTAACTCTTCACTTCCTATACCAGCACATGAAATTCCATGTTTTAAAACACCAATGAGTTGATTGTTGGCATATACATCTAACTTTTTTACCTCTTCTCCTTGAACATTAGTTGTGCCTTCGTCTCCAAGAATATCAACTAACCCAGCTTTATTTACTTCAACATTTACTCTTTTTGCAGCTAATCCAATTTCTCTTAACAATCTACTTAACTCTCCAGTTGCTTTTGGAAAATTTCTTAATTGTTGAAGAGTAAATTCATCAAGAGTAAGAATGTTACGATTTATCATAAATGTTGATACAGTTTAGTTTTGGATGCCTAATGCAAACTTAAGTTTTTTTAGTTGTAAGAAAAATGAGATTGAATATTTATTTGTTATGAAACTTTTGTTGCTTGATTAATTGTTGAATTACATTATTGATTCTTTCAACTTTTGTTTTTTCTGTTTTAGCATCATAAATCCAATCTAAAAAAGCTTTTTGCTGATTCTCAGTGAATGCAATAAAGTTATGATAAGCTTGTGGTTCATCATTCAAGCATGTTAAAAATTCTTCAGGAATTTCAATTGTACTTTCATCTAAATATAGTTTCACTTGAACATGATCTCCTGCATGTTTATTAATAATTTTTCTAATAGATGCTTTAACAGGTAAAAAAAGTTTATTGCCTTTAATTGGCAATAATTTATACTTTTTTAATTCATAAGTATCAATGCAACCTTTTACAGTCAACCAGCCAAAAAGATTTTTTTTATTTTGGGTAAGATGAGGTAATGCTACAAAAGTCCAACCACCCTTTCCAGGAAATTTTTCTAACAAAAAAATATCATTTACAATTAAAACTTCTTTTTCCATAAAATTAAAACTAAAAAATGCTACAAATTCTGTAGCCTTGTAATCATTTTTATACCATATATATTCTATTTGGGATAATTAACAATTAATCGAAAATTTTTCCAGCGTTTAATATATTATTAGGATCAAAAGATCGTTTAATAAGTTTCATGAGTTTCATATTAGCAGTATCACAAACAATATCCATATATGGTTTTTGAATTAAGCCAATACCATGTTCACCACTTACCACACCTCCTAAACTTTTTACAATCTTAAATAACTCTCTAAGAATTTTTGTCATTTTTTCATTACCATGACTATTTTTTATGGTTGGATGATTGATACGAATGTGTAAATTGCCATCACCAGCATGGCCATAACATACAGCCTTAAAACCATATTGATTTCCTAAAGCTTTTACTGCTTTAATAAGTTTTTGCAACTCTGCTCTTGGTACTACAGTATCTTCTTCAATAGTATAACCCACAAGCTTTACAGCTTCTGCTGCTCTTCTTCTTAGCTTCCAAAGCTCTTGCTTTTGTTGATTATCGTCTGCAAAAAAAACTTCACCAGCTTCAAACTCAATTAATAATTCAGCAATCTGTTCCATCTCTTGCATTAACACATCCATATTATTTCCATCAACTTCAATAATTAAATGTGCAGCAATATCATCAGTAACTGGAACTGCAAAACTTTCTACCATTTTGCTTACAATTTTCAATGCATCAATTTCAATTAACTCTAAAGCACTGGGTGTAAAACCAGCTCTAAATATGGCACTCACAGCTTCACTGGCTTTTTCTAATGATGCAAATGGCACCAACATTAATAAATCAAATTTTGGTAGTGGTATTAATCTTAAAACAATTTTTGTTACAATTCCAAGAGTGCCTTCACTACCAACAATAAGTTGAGTTAAATTATAACCTGTAACATTTTTCAACACATTGGCACCAGTCCAAATAATTTCACCATTTGGTAACACCACTTCTAAATTTAACACATAATCCTTTACCACACCATATTTCACAGCTTTTGGTCCACCACTATTTTCAGCAACATTTCCTCCAATAAAACAAGAACCTCTACTACTTGGGTCAGGAGGATAAAACAAACCTTTTTCTTTTACAGCATTCATCAACACTTCTGTAATAACTCCAGGTTCTGTTGTTACTTGAAGATTTCTTTCATCAATATTAATGATGGTATTCATTCTTTCAGTGCTCAAAACAACTCCACCAAATTGAGGTAAAGCTCCTCCACTTAAACCAGTTCCAGCACCACGTGGTGTGACAGGAATTAAATCTTGATTACAGATTTTCATGATAGCAGAAATTTCTTCTGCTGTTTTTGGTTTGATAACTACTTCAGGAAGAAATTGTAATATTTCAGTTTCATCTCTGCTAAAAAAATCAAGAGTTTCATCATCAATAAAAACATTGGATTCTCCAACAATTGCTTTGAAAGATTGAATATGATTAGAAGTAATTTTCATTAAATATTAATTTGAGGAACCAGTGAATTTAGCCACTGCTTTTTCTGGTAAAGGCACTTTCTTTTTCTTTTGATAATCGTAACACAAAATTCCTGTTTTTGCTTTACCACAAATAACTTTATTAGAGTCTACCCTTTTTTCTAGTAAATAAAATAAATCAAATCCAAGTTTGGAAATATTGTTTACTGCAACCGAAATTTCAACTTCATCACCATAAAATAATTCTGCTTTAAATTCAATAGCTGCATCAACCATAATTGTACTACAACCTTCAAGATTCAATTCTGAATAACCATGATGCTTAAAAAACTTTAGTCTGGCTTCTTGAATTAATGCCAAAAAACTATCGTTACCAACATGACCACCATAATTTACATCAGTAATTCGAATGGGAATTTTAGTTGAAAACTGAAATGATTTGGGTAAATCTATTTTAACTCTATCCATTTTTCAAACATACGTCTTCAAAAAAATATTTTTAAAAAATATTTGGTTTATATTATAAACTACTTTATGTTTGTTTTACAAATCGAGAAAAATGAAACGAATTTTATATTTTATAATCACTTTAATAATTAGTCAAAATATTGCAGCACAAGTAGTAATTAAAGGAGTAGTAAAAGATAATAAAGGAAGAATTTTAAAAGGTGCAAGCATTAGTTTAAAAGATTCTTATGATGGAGGAGTTTCTGATTCATTGGGTAAATTTTCTTTTAAAACATTTGAAAAAGGCAAATTTATTATTGAAGCAAAAATTTTAGAATATACTTCTGCCACTCAAGAAATAAATATTGATAAAGAAACTATTGTTGTAAATTTTAATTTAAAAGAAGAGTTGAATGAATTGAAAGCTATAACTGTTACTGCAGGTTCATTTGAAGCCAGTGATAGAAAAAGAGCAGCAACTGTATTTAGTTCTTTAGATATTGTAACTACAGCAAATGCTAATGCAGATATTACAGGTGCAGTAAAAACTTTACCTGGTGCCCAACAAGTGGGTGAACAAGAAGGTTTATTTGTTCGTGGTGGTGCAGGTTACGAAACCAAACAATTTATTGATGGAACATTTGTTAACAATCCATTTTTAACAGGAGCACAAGATATTGCTACACGTGGAAGATTCTCTCCTTTCTTATTTAAAGGAACTGTATTTAGCACAGGTGGTTATTCTGCTTTATATGGTCAGGCTTTATCGTCAGCATTAATTCTTGAAAGCATTGATTTACCTGAACGTACAGAAGCGAGTGCTTCAGTTTCTTCAGTTTTTGTTGGT
Organism: Chitinophagaceae bacterium; assembly: GCA_043750315.1. Taxonomy (GTDB): domain Bacteria; phylum Bacteroidota; class Bacteroidia; order Chitinophagales; family Chitinophagaceae; genus CAIVPM01. Next base: position 7,184 of record JAYVBS010000093.1, on the reverse strand, counting down.
GCTGGTTTGCAAAAATTAACTCAAGATAAAAAATCATCTTATGGCTTTAATTATGGCTATACTAATTTATTACCTTACTTCAGTATTGTAAAACAAAAACCAGATTATTTTACAGTTCCTGCTTTTCACAATTTTGATGGAAACTTTAGAATTAAAACAAAATCTGGAATCATTAAATTTTATTCTCAATTTAATTCAGCAGAATTAGGATTAAGAAGACCCAATATTGATGATGCTAATTTAAAAAATGCTTTTGGCGTTACCAACACAAATTGGTATAATAATATTAGTTGGAAAGAATTTTTAGGCAATGGCTGGAGAATAAATGTTGCAGGTAGTTATAGTACAAATACAGACCATCTTTCTCAAGAAATTCAAAATAAAAATAACGTTAAAACCTCAACTGGCTTAAGTTATATTGATAGTAGCAATTTTAAAATAGATCAAACAACTAATGTTTCACAAATAAAAACTGTTCTAGAAAAAAAGCTAGGTGGTATTAGTTATATAAGATTTGGAGGAGAATATTGGCACAGTTATTTAAAAAGTAAATTCAATAATTTTTACACTACTTTAAATGATAATTTATTTGCTGGATTTGCAGAGTCGGACATTTATGTTTCCAATGCATTTGTAGCTAAAGTTGGTGCAAGAGTTGAGCATTCATCCATCATCAATAAATGGAATATTGCTCCAAGAATTTCATTAGCTTACAAAGTGGGTAAAGAAGGCTCAATGAGTTTTGCTTATGGAGATTTTTATCAAAAGCCAGAAAACATTTACTTATTTAATACTAAAAATTTCAACTACACAAAAGCTACTCATTATATTTTAAACTATTCTAAAATGAATCAGTTTTATACATTTAGAATTGAAGGATTTTATAAAAAATATAATGACTTAGTTAAAACCTATCCATCATACAATAATGCTGGAAATGGCTATGCACAAGGCATTGAATTATTTTGGAGAGATAAAAAAACATTTAAAAATGTAGATTATTGGTTAAGTTATTCTTACTTAGACACTAAAAGAGATTTCAATAATTATCCAACACAATTACAACCAACATTTGCAGCAACTCATACAGCTAGTTTAGTTGTTAAACGATTTGTTATGAAATGGAAAACTGGTTTCAACTTTACTTATAGTTATGCAACTGGCAGACCCTATTATAATTTTCAAAATAATGGAAGTGGCTATTCTATTAAAGATGAAGGAAGAACAATACCTTACAACAGTTTAAGCTTTAGTTTAAATTATTTACCAAACCTTGGCAAACAAAATGCAAAATCATTTATTGTTTGGGTGGCAAGTATTACTAATGTATTAAATCAAAATCAAATATTTGGTTATAACTACTCTTACAATGGTAATATCAAACAACCTATAACTCCACCTGCACAACAATTCTTTTTCTTAGGTTGCTTTATTAGTTGGGGAATCGATAGAACACAAAATGCAATTAACAATAATCTATAAACAAAAAAAAACAAAATAACAAACACAAAAAAAATCAACATGAAAAAATTAATCTTAGTATTATTTATTGGAGTAAGCTTTTTAACTACTTCATTTAGCCAAAACGAAAAATACATGGCAGCAATGGGTGGCACTTTGCAACAATTTGGAGAAGCTAAAACTGCTGAAGAAATGAATGCAGTTGCAGCAAAATTTGAACGGATTGGAGATGCAGAAAAAAACCAATGGCTTCCTTATTATTATGCTGCAATGTTAAAAGCAAGAATGAGTATGGAAGGTATGGGTGGAGATAAAGATAAAGTTGCTGATGAGGCTACTGCTTTAATTAATAAAGCAGCAGAAATCGATAAAAATAACAGTGAAATTTATTGCATCAAAACAATGATTTGCTATGCAAAAATGATGGTTGACCCAATGACACGTTGGATGCAATATGGAGCTGAAGCAAATGCCAATTTAGATGAAGCTAAAAAGATTGATGCTACAAACCCACGTCCATTTACATTACAAGCAACATCATTAAAGAACACTCCAGAACAATTTGGTGGAGGTTGTGCAACAGCAAAACCTTTAGCAGAAAAAGCTGCAAAAATGTTAGCAGAATTTAAACCAGCATCTCCTTTTCATCCTAATTGGGGTAAAGAAAGTATTGATGCTATTTTAAATGATTGTAAATAGTTTAATCAAAATCCAATACATCAATGAATGTATTGAATTTTTTTAATTTAATATTATGGAAGATAAAAAAATTTCGGCACAAGAAAGTCTTCAATTAATTGAAGGCATGATTCAAAAAGCCCAAAATAAATTTGTAGAAAATGGGACCCTTTATTTATTATGGGGTTGGGTAGTATTATTTTGTGCTATTACCCAATACATTTTAATTATTTATACCAACTATTCAAAGCCAGAAATAGTTTGGTCATTAACATGGTTAGTTGTCATCTTTCAAATTTTTTATTTATCAAAACAAGAAAAAAATAAAACAGTTAAAACTTATACTGATGAACTAATTGGATATGTTTGGATGGTTTTTGGATTTACAATGCTGCTAGTTGGATTCATACTAGGAAAGAATAATTCATGGACGAGTTTGTACCCAATTATAATAGGTTTATATGGCATGCCTACTTTTTTATCTGGTGCTATTATGAAGTTTAAACCATTAAAAATTGGTGCCATATGCTGTTGGTTTCTTGCAATATTTGCTGTATTTGTTCCATTACAATACTCCTTATTGCTTATTGCAGTTGCAGTAATTGTTGCTTGGATTGTTCCAGGTTATTTATTACGTAAAAAATTTAATCAAGAAAAAAAATAATTAAATTATGAAAGAACAAGATCAACTTTCAGAAAAAGAGAGTTTGGAGATCATTAACAAAATGATTCAAAAAACAAAATCAACCTATCACGATAAAGGAATAAGTGCATTACTTTGGGGAACTGTTGTTACAATAGCATCCTTAGTTACTTATGCCAGATTAGAATTCAATTTTACTCTAGGCTTTGATATTTGGCTTATTGTTTTATTTGCCATTATACCACAAATCGTTATTTCTATAAATGAGCAAAAAAATATAAAAATAAAAAAGTATGATGATGAGGCAATTGATGCTGTTTGGATTGTTTATGCCATTACTATTTTTGGATTGGTGCTTTATCAAAACATTATGCCAAATGCAACAGTTGCACATTTAAAAGCAGATGGCTGGCAACTAGTAAAACACTATACAGATAACAAAACAATTGATGTTGTTGTAAAACCCTTTGCACCCAGTTTTTATTCTATGTTTATTTTAATTTATGCTTTCCCTACAATTGTTACAGGAATTGTGAAAAAATTTAAACCTATGATTATTGGTGGCATAATAAGTTATGTTGCTTTTTTAGTTTCATTATATACAGAAACAAAATATGATATGCTTTTAGGAGCAATAGCAGCAATTTTCAACTGGCTTATACCTGGTTTGATACTTCATAACAGATATGCAAAAAAGCTGCCTTGCTAATGTTTAAAGATTTAGACCCCATATTACATTCTCAACTTCGATTAGCTGTAATGAGTTTATTGATTGGAGTTAAAGAGGCAGAATTTACTTTTATAAAAGAAAGTACAAATTCAACTGCAGGAAACTTAAGTGTACAAATTCAAAAACTTAAAGAAGCTGGTTATATAGATGTAAATAAAAAATTTAAAGACAACTATCCTCTTACAACATGTAAAATCACAAAAAAAGGAATTGATGCTTTTGAATTGTATGTAAAAAATTTACAAGAATATTTAAATGTAAAATAGTTAACTAATTTTTTGAAATAAAGCAGCATACATAGTATCTGCTTTATTTTTATATCCTTCAAAATATTTTTGCCCTACAAGTTTAAGTTTATCCATTTTCAATAACTCGGCAACAACATCTTCATTTTCTTTTTTAAATACACTACAAGTGATGTATAGTAAATAACCATTTTTTTCGAGATGATGAATTACATTGTTTGCAATTGAATATTGAAGGCTCGAAAATTCAGCAATATTTTTTTCGCTAAAGTTCGAGATTTGTTCTGGAGTTCTAGCCCATGTGCCACTTCCAGAACAAGGCACATCACAAATAATAAAATTGAATGTTTCTTTCAGTTGTAAAGGTTTTGAAACATCTGCTTCAAAAGATTCAAAACGATGTATGCCTGCTTCATTCAACCTTTTTTTTAGATTATGAAGAATCGATGTTCTATTATCACTTGCAGTAATTTTTTTTGGCTTTAAAATATCAAAAGCTAAAATAGTTTTACCACCACTTGCTGCACAACAATCCCAAAAACGAATAGGTTCATTAATTTGATGCTTTACTAAATCTATCAAATTACTTGTTTGCTGTGAACTGTAATCTTGTACCACAACTTCTTTATTCATCTCAAGAACATCTTTAATAGAAGTAGTATTGTTCAATCTCAAGCAATCCTCTCCTATCTCATCAAAAGATATTTTCTTATCCTCTAATTTTTTAATAACAATATTTTTTTTATGTGGTCTTATTCTTAAAAATAAATCTGGCTGAACAAAATGACTACTAATAAACTCTTCTTTATTATTCATATTTCCAATTTCATCACTTAAAGAAAAAACTTCTGAAGTAAAATATGGATAGAGACTCTTAATGAATTGAATTCTATTATTGATTTCAATACTCCAACTATTCAAGAAATTTTCTTTATATAAAAATTCATATTGTTTTGGAGAATCATTACAAACAAAAAATCCAATTTTAATTCTTTCTTCAACAGACAATTTTTCTAATGCTTTACCTAATCTATAATATGAATAACAAAGTGTAGCTATATTTTTTCTGTCGGTTGAACCATGTTTTTTATATTGTGCAAAATAATTTTTTAAATAAATGGCAAATGGCGTTTTTATGTCATATTTTACAATAAGTGAAGTTGCTGTATTCAGATATGATTGAAACCTATTTTGCATGAATGACAAATAAAATGATCAATTGATTATGTTTGCAAATATCTCAACTTAATAAAACAAATAGTAAAAATGAATTTGACGAAAATTTATAAATGGCTTACTTATATTTTAGCAGTTCCAACAGCTTTTATTGCTTTCTTTTCTTTATTTGGAATTTTAATTGCATTAGCAAATCCGCAAATGCTAATTCCCGTATTCATAATGATTTGTATAGTGTTGTATTATATTAGTTCATTCATCTTCTTAAGAAAAGTAATCAACAAAAAATTAACTTGTAAAAAGATTATTAAAGATTTAATTAAGATAAACTCAATTGCCAGTTTAATTTTTTCAGTACTAAATATTGTTCAAATATTTAATATTTTTTTTAACCCATCTTTAGTTGAAACGACTATTAATACTATCATTGAACAAAATCAAAGTAATATCAATACAATTTTCAATAAAGAACAAATTACTTCTTTGTTTTATACTGTTAGTGTATCTGTAGCCCTTTTTTCTATTCTGTTAATTACACATATAATTATTGGTTTTAAATTGGTTAAAATACATGCCGATTCTTTTTTAAAAGATTAAATTACTTTTACAACAAATTTAAAAATATAAAACAATAATTATTTAAACCAATTTTAGAATGAATAAAATTACTGCTGCCATTACTGCTGTTGGAGGATATGTTCCTGAAACAAAACTAACAAATTTCGATTTAGAGAAGATGGTTGATACTAACGATGAATGGATAAGAACTCGTACAGGCATTAGTGAAAGAAGAATATTACGTGAACCCGGAAAAGCAACTAGTGATTTAGCTGTGCCTGCCATTCAAGAATTATTAAGAAAAAGAGGAATTGATGCAACTGAAATTGATTGCATTATTTGTGCAACTGTAACACCAGATATGGTTTTTCCTGCAACTGCTAATATCATTGGAGATAAAATTGGAGCAACCAATGCTTTTGGTTTCGATTTAAATGCAGCTTGTAGTGGATTTTTATTTGCCTTAACTACTGGTGCAACTTACATTGAAAGTGGAAGATATAAAAAAGTAATTGTTGTGGGTGCCGATAAAATGAGTGCCATTACTGATTATACAGACAGAAATACTTGTATTCTTTTTGGAGATGCATCTGCAGCTGTTTTATTAGAGCCTAATGAAGAAGGTTTTGGTATAAAAGATAGCCTATTAAAAAGTGATGGTTGCGGGGTAAAATTTTTACACATGAAAGCTGGTGGTTCGCTAAAACCAGCATCAGTAGAAACTGTTTTGGCTAAAGAACATTTTGCTTACCAAGAAGGACAAAGTGTTTTTAAGTTTGCTGTAAAAGGTATGGCAGATGCAAGTGCTGAATTATTAGAAAGAAATCATTTAACTGGAGATGATATTGCTTGGCTTGTGCCACATCAAGCTAATTTAAGAATTGTTGATGCAACTGCAAATAGAATGGGTTTATCGAAAGATAAAGTGATGATTAATATTGAAAAATATGGTAACACTACTGCAGCAACCATCCCTCTTTGTTTATGGGAGTGGGAAAGCAAATTAAACAAAGGCGATAATATTGTTCTTGCTGCATTTGGTGGAGGATTTACTTGGGGTGCAACACTTGTAAAATGGGCTTATTAAAAATCAACCAATTTTTTGCTTAAAGAAATTATCATATCTATTCAGGCTTATTTTCAAGCACATCAATTTATAAAAAAACATAAGTTGTGGAAATGGATTGTAATTTCTGGATTAATCTATACTTTTTTATTTATTGTAAGTATGATTTTCTTTAGTAAAACTGCTACTAGTTTTATTGAGTGGCTGACTTTAAAAGCAGGATTAAAAAATTGGTTGGACAAAATGCAAAGTAGTTTTCTTGGAATTCTTTTTGCACTAGGAGGAATGATTTTTTGGATGATACAAATGATTTTGTATTTCTCTTTATTCAAATATTTATTTTTAATTCTTGGTTCACCATTTTTTGCTTTATTAAGTGAAAAAACTGCAGAAATTTTAAATGGCACCTCAACAAAATTTAATTTCAATCAATTTTTTAATGATATAGTAAGGGGAATTTCCATTGCAATTAGAAATGCTGGTTGGCAAACAATTTACATGTTTGCTATTTTGATTTTAGGTTTTATTCCAATTTTAGGTTTAGTTACTCCTTTACTTGCTTTATTTGTTGAATGTTATTATTATGGATTTAGTATGTTAGATTATAATATGGAAAGAGAACAAAAA
>JAYVBS010000092.1:0-3745 GCA_043750315.1 Chitinophagaceae bacterium | reverse complement strand
TATATTAAAACTAATTTGTTCTTCATCTGGAAGAATTACAGATACAATTCCTGCTTCTGCATTAAGTTTATTTCCAGACTTGGTATCATTTTCTGTTAAGGTTAATTCAACATCATCGTCAATCAAATTATCATCAATAAACAATTTGCTTTCTGAAGAAATTAAAGGATTGAGAGAATCATCGCCATTTGTTTTCTTACTTTCTGGCAAATTAAATTTTGGATTAAATTTCCAAATAAAATAAATGAAATAAAACATTAATAATACCAAGCCTGTACCTAAACTTCCAATTGTAGTATTCATCCATTTATTAATATAATTACCAACGGCACCACCCCAACTTAATTGGCTTTGAGCAGTTACAAAAGCCAAGCTTGTACTAAGAACTACCAAAGTAACTAATACATATTTTATATTTTTTAATATAGAAAAAACTGGTTTTGAAAAAAACATATTTACACCAAGCACAAAAAAGAAAGTTGACAAAACAATTGATGCTACACCAAAACCATTAAACACTAAATTATGAGCAGTAAAAGCCCCTAATGCACCAAAGAAATTATGAACTTTTGGAGCATCTGGGGAAAAGATTTTTAATCCAGCATTAAAAACAATATCTTGATCTTCTTGCCAACTAAATAAATAAGAAATAATTGAGATAAACAGAAATATGGCTATACCAATAGAAATTGTTCCAAAGATTTTTATGGTTCTTTCATCTTTAACAACTTCAGAAACACTTATCTCAGGATCATTATCTTCATTAAGAACATTAGGATTAGGCCTAACCTTTGTTTTTAAATTATTAGCCATAAGAACACAAAATAATTGTGTAAATTATAAAACTAAGTTCTTTATTTAAGTTGTGTGGAATACTTTATTGTTAATACTTAAGTTTATTTATAAAGTGGATAACTACAATTAATATTAATGAGGCAACTTTTCTCTAATTAACCCATAGACCCAAGTGCCAGCTAAAGCACTTAAAAATGTAACAATAATAACTGATGTACCGCTACCAATTTGAGCAAATAATGGACCAGGACAAGCTCCAGTAATTGCCCAACCAAAGCCAAAAAGTAATCCACCATAAACTTGCCCTTTATTGAAAATTTTTGGATGAAAATGAATTTCTTCTCTTTGAATGGTTTTGATTTTAAATTTTTTAATTAAGAAGATAGAAAAAGCACCAACTAAAACTGCACTGCCTATTACACCAAACATATGAAAAGATTGTAATCTAAACATTTCTTGAATACGAAACCAACTAATAATTTCAGCTTTTGTAAAAACAATTCCAAACAAAATTCCTACAATAATGTATTTAATATAATCGAACCATTTTGTTTCAATAGCACTATCGTTTATACAAATAGCATCCAAACTTCTTACTTCAAAATCAGTATTATCGTGATTTTTATCTAACATATTAAAGAGATAAAATAAAAGGTAAAATAAGATTAGTCATAATAAAACCACCAACCATAAAACAGCAAGTTGCAATTAATGAAGGCATTTGTAAATTAGATAAACCCATTATTGCATGTCCACTAGTACAACCTCCTGCATATCGTGTTCCAAAACCAACTAAAAATCCACCAACAATCATCAAGAAAAATCCTTGCAATGAAAATAGATTATTCCAATTAATCAACTGATTTGGAACCATGTTTGTAAAATCGGTTATTCCAAATTTTTCTAAATATGATGTAGGTTAGGGTGTATTTGAATAACATTATGGTTTACAAGAAATTGAGTAGCAATAAATCCTCCAATTAAAATACCTAAAACAAAAAATAAATTCCAGAGTTCTTTTTTTCAATCATATTTGAAAAATGGAATATTTGCAGGAATGCAAGCAGCACATATATGACGCAATGATGATGAAATACCAAATGATTTATTACCCAATATTAAAAGTGCAGGAACAGTTAATCCAATCAATGGTCCAGCAACATACCAAGGGCAAGGTTGTTTTAAAATTTCTACCATTTAATTCTATTTTGTGTATTTCTCTATTTCTTTTTTTAATTCAGACTCATAAGGTAATCCAATAATTTGGTTAACCATTTTTCCTTTTTTATAAAAATGTAATAAAGGAATAGAATTAATTCTATAGTATTCTGCTAAGCTTGGAGATTTATCTATATCTATTCTTTTAACAAGTAGTTTACTACCAAATTCTATTTGAAATTTCTTAAGCATTGGGTCTAATCTTTTACATGGGCCACACCACTCTGCATAGAAATCAAAAATTACAAAATCATTTTCTCCAATAATTTTATCTACATCTTTTAAAGCAAATTCTTCACCACTTTCAGCAATTATAACTTTATGGTCAACTTCAAACTTATTGGCTTGCCAAGCCATAATTCCACCCTTTAAATCAATAACATTTTTAAAATTATTTTTTGCCAAAATAGTTGCTGCATCAGCACTTCTACCTCCTACTTTACAATATACAAAAACAGTTTTAGTTTTATCTAATTCATTAATTTGATTTAAGAAATTATCATCTAAAACATTAATATTAATAGCATTAGGAATATATCCAGAAGCATATTCTTCGCCTGTTCTTACATCTATTATTATATTATCTGTAGTTTTATTCAAAGCATTTTTATATTCAGTTGCACTTAACAACTTAACATTTGCATTTGAACTTTGTGAACAAGAAATAAGGCTAAAGATAGTAGTACAAATAGCTATTAAATAAATAGATAGTTTCATCATTTTTTTTGCAATAATAGAGTGATTAAAATTGTATTTCAAAATATAAAGAATTAATTAAGAGAATTTTTTAATAGTTTGTATCAATTGATTTTTAGAAACAACACCACTTTGTCTCCAAAGAATTTTCTCGTTTTTAAATAAAATTAAAGTTGGTACTCCTTGAACTTCATATTGAGTGGCAGTTTTTGGGTTCTTTTCAACATCTAATTTAATAATACTTAATGCATCTCCTAAAGCATCTTTAACTTCTTTTAAAATTGGTGACATAGTTTTACAAGGTCCACACCATTCAGCAAAAAAATCAACTAACACATGTTTATCTTGTGAAATGATTTCGTTAAACTTCATATTTCTTTGTTTTAAATAAACTAACTATTAAGCCACCCATTAGTGCCCCATAAATTGTGCTATTAATTGGTTTTGATGTTATAGCACAATATCCACTGGTGCAACCTATAAAATAATAGTATAAAAAGCCAATCAATCCACCAATGATTCCACCAATAACAATGAGTTTATTTTGTTGAATCCACTTCTTCATAAGTTATATCTTCTGGTTCGTTTGATTTTGAAAAATTATTTGTAGTACAAGTGCCTCCACAACATCCAATATTAAAAACAGACATAGCAGAAAAAAGCAATCCTATTATTCCAAAAGTATAATTTTTGGAATATATTGATTGAATCATAATTACAATTCCAAGAACAAATCTTAATATTCTAAAAAAGTTCCAATTACTAAATATTTGGTTTTTCATTTAACTGTTTAATAGATTATTTACATTATTCCACGTACCCCCATTTGTAACATTAGCAATTCCATTCTGTTGTAAAATCTCTTTTGCCATACTACTTCTACTTCCACTTCTACAAAAAACAACAACATGATTTTTGTTTTTGAATTTATTAATATTAGCAATAACAGTGCCAACTGGAATGTTTACTGAACCTTTAACATGACCAGAATTAAATTCTTGTGCTGATCTAACGTCTACTAAAAAAGGTTTAGCAG
>JAYVBS010000091.1:0-8746 GCA_043750315.1 Chitinophagaceae bacterium | reverse complement strand
AAAATATTTTAACGCTAAATAACAACTTACAGGAACTAGTACAGTTAAGCAAATTGCTATCATGGATCTTTTATTCATTTTAATTATAATAATCTTTGCAAAAGTAAGCTGAATAAAAAAACCATTGCAAATGCAATGGTTTTATATTTTATACTTTTTCTAAATTAGTGCTTTTTATCAGCTTTAATTTCATGAGTTTCTGTGCTTTTATGTTTTGTATCAGCACCATGCTTTTTTTCTTCAACTTTTATTGTAGTTTGTTCTTGCAAATGTTTATCGTAAGTATTTCTTAGATTTTTGTAAGAATTACCTTCGTATAAAAATGAAATAATAAACCAAATAAATAACATTAAAGGCACTACAATTGTCATTACCATATTTTTTATTTCATGTTTTAAGTGCATAAAATAAGCAACAATATAAAAGGCTTTACTCATCATTAATATTAAAATGGTTCCTTTAATGAACATAATCATTGAATGACTCATTGTTGTATGTGAAAAATACATCCAATAACCCAAAGCCAATTCAATTAAAGTAAGTGCAGATAGTATCCATGTTATTTTCCAGATTTCTTTTTTTGCTGCTGCATATGTTTCAGCATTATATTGATGTGCCATTCTTATAGTTATTTTCTTTTAACAATTTAATTAAACAAGATAGAAAAGAGTGAAAACAAATACCCAAACTAAATCTACAAAGTGCCAATATAAACCTGCTTTTTCTATCATTAAATAATGCCCCTTTTTTTCAAATGTGTTGTTTAAAGTCATAATAAGCATTACAATATTAATAATTACACCACTAAATACGTGAAATCCATGAAAACCAGTTATGGTAAAGAAATAGTTGGTAAAATTTGTTGTTGCATGAGTTCCATCAGCATTAACAAATGGGTTTTTGCCCCACCAAGCACCTTCTTGAAATAAATGAGTCCATTCCCATGCTTGACAACCTAAAAACATTGCACCACCAATAATGGTTAAAATTAAATTACGTACAACACCTTTTTTATCTTGATGATGACCTGCCTGAACAGCTAACACCATTGTTACAGAACTTACGATAAGTATAAAGGTCATTAAACTTACAAATACTAATGGAGCTGCTGCTGAACCTTCTGCTTTAAAAGGATATGAACTAAAAACATGGTTAGGATCCGGCCAGCCATTTGTTGAAAAACGAATGGTTCCATAAGAAATAAGAAATGCACCAAAAGTGAATGCATCACTCATTAAAAAGTACCACATCATTACCTTTCCATATTCTAGGTTAAATGGGCTTTTACCACCATCCCACCATTTTGTGTTTTGTACTGCTGTTGTTGACATAAGTTAGTCTAAAATTTCGTGACAAAAATATCTTGTTATAACTAAAGTTGAAGCAAATCACACAACTATTTTAAAATAAAATAATTGAAATATGTTGCTAACGCATGAAAATTAAAAATATTAAAAGATAAATCCAAAGAACATCTACAAAATGCCAGTATGCTGCCATAATTTCTATTGGCACTATACTCAGTTGCCTTTCTTTTGAAACTCGGCTTTTTATTGTAATTCCTAATAAAGCAATTACACCACCTATTACATGAACACTATGCAAACCAATAATAATTAGTAAAAAAGATGCACCAGGATTACTGTTTCTTCCAATAAATTGAACCCCTGATTGATCAAGATATTTAAATCCAAAGTATTGCATCATGGCAAAAATTACTCCTAATAAGGCTGTAATTAATAAATATTTTTTGTATAGTTCAATTTTTTGTGTCTTGATAGACTTTACAGCCATTTGTAATGTAATGCTACTTAAAAGAAGTATTAAAGTACTCCACAAAAAAATGTTTGGAAGATTAACACTGATAACGTTATCCTGACTTTTTTTAACCACATAAGCACTTGTTAAACCAGCAAACATCATACAAATGCTACCTATAGCAACCCACATTAAAAATTTATGTGGAGGTAGCTTGTTTGATGGTGTACTTGATGAAATCATAATCTAAAATTTTATTTTAAAATAATTCTATATAACTTATTTACAGTTTATCCCAAAGCAATGCTAAATAAACTATTGGCAAATATATATAGCTGCTAAACATTACTCTTCTTGCAGCTTTTATATCCATTTCATTAAATAATCTTACACATTGTACAACCATAAATAAATTAGCCACTATTAAAATCCACATACTAGTTGTTCCTGTCATTCCAAAATATTTAGGTAATACACCAATTGGTATCATAAGCACACTATACATAATGGCTTGCATTGCTGTAAACTTTGTTGGTCCTTCTTTGCTTGGTAATAATTTAAACCCTGCTCTTGTATAGTCTTGATGAGATACCCATGCAATAGCCCAAAAGTGTGGAAATTGCCAAATAAATTGAATAGAAAAAAGTATTAATCCACCCGTCCAAGCAATTGGCTGATCATAAAAGCCAGCAACCCAACCAATCAAACAGGGAATTGCACCTGGGAACCCCCCAACTAAAACTGAAACTGAGTTTACTTTTTTTAATGGGGTATAAATAAAAGCATATAAAAATAAACTAAATGCTGATAAAAAAGCTGCAATGAAATTGAAAAAATACCACATCATTAAACAACCTAAAACTCCAGCAATTATTGCAAATAAATAAGCTTCTTTATCACTCATTCTACCAGCTGCTACAGGTCTGTTTGCTGTACGTTTCATTAAAGCATCAGAATCTTTTTCTACTGCTTGATTGATAGCATTTGCACTTCCTGTAATCATCAATCCAGCTAAAAATAAAATGCAAATCATCTTTAAATTATATCCATTATTTGGTACTAATAAAAAACAAATTACACAAGTAAACACCACAGTAAAACTGAGAGAAAGTTTAATTAGTATTTTATAGTCTTTGATTTTTTGCATGAAAAAATGTAACTAGGTAAGTCGAAAATATTTTATTACTTAAAATATAAATTACAACGCCACTAGAAATCTAATGGCGTTATTCTATTTTAATTAGTGATGACTTTCGTCACTACCTATTGGTATATCTTGAGGTATAAATTCTTTTCCATCTTTACCATAGTCATAAGCCCAACGATGTACTTCAGGAATTTCGCCTGGCCAGTTTCCATGACCTGGATGAATTGGAGTTGTCCATTCTAATGTATTTGACTCCCAAGGATTTTTTGTTGTTAATTTTCTCCCTTTAAAAATTGAATAGAAGAAATTTAACAAGAATAAAATTTGCACTAAAAAAACAATCATTGCAACTGTACTAATAAATGTATTTAATGTGCTAAATTGTTTAAAGCTTTCCCAAATACTATAATCATAATATCTACGTGGCATACCAGCTAACCCTTCATAATGCATTGGCCAGAAAATTAAATAGGCCCCAATAATTGTAATCCAAAAGTGAATATAGCCTAAGGTACTATTTAAAAGTCTGCCATACATTTTAGGAAACCAATGATATATACCTGCAAACATGCCAAACATACTAGCAACACCCATTACAATATGAAAGTGGGCAACTACAAAATAGGTGTCGTGTAAATGAATATCTAGAGCAGAATTACCTAACCAAATACCTGTTAAACCTCCACTAATAAATAAGCTTACAAAGCCAATTGCAAACATCATTGCTGGTGTTAAGCGAATATTTCCACGCCATAAAGTAGTAAGCCAGTTAAACACTTTAATAGCACTAGGTACTGCAATTAGAAGAGTTAATAAAACGAAAATTGATCCTAAGAATGGATTTAATCCTGTTACAAACATATGGTGAGCCCAAACTAAGAATGATAAAATTGCAATAGCAAATAAACTACCTACCATTGCCATATAACCAAAGATTGGTTTACGACTATTTACAGATAAGATTTCACTTACCATACCCATAGCAGGTAATAAAATAATATAAACTTCAGGGTGACCTAAAAACCAGAATAAATGTTGAAATAATATTGCACTACCACCTTCATTAGGTAAAGCACCTACACCATTTACAAAAATGTCTGATAAGTAAAAACTTGTACCAAAGTTTCTATCAAATATTAATAATATACAACCTGACAATAATACTGGGAAAGAAAGTACACCTAAAACTGCAGTAAAAAATAACGACCATATAGTTAAAGGCAAACGAGTCATACTCATTCCTTTTGTTCGCATGTTCAAGATAGTTGCAATATAATTTAGACCTCCAAGTAAGGATGACACTACAAATAAACTCATGGAAATTAGCCATAAATCCATACCAGATTTTGAGCCAGGAGATGTATCACCTAATGCACTTAAAGGAGGATAAGCTGTCCAACCTCCACTGAAAGGTCCATTTTCTACAAAAATTGAACACATCATAACTATTCCTGCTGTAAAGAAGAACCAATAACTAAGCATGTTTAAGAAAGGAGATGCCATATCTCTTGCTCCAATTTGCAATGGAATTAAGAAGTTTGCAAACGTTCCACTTAATCCTGCTGTTAATACAAAAAACACTAATACAGTACCATGAGTAGTTACCAAAGCATAATAAGCTTGTGGTGTAATATGACCTTTTTCTGCCCACCATTTACCCAATAAATCTTCTAACCATGGATAATTTTCTCCAGGATAGCCTAATTGTAGTCTGAACAAAACGCTCATTAAACCACCTACAATTGCCCAAACCATTCCTGTAATTAAGAATTGTTTTGCAATCATTTTATGATCCATACTAAAAACGTATTTACTGATAAACGTTTCATGATGGTGGTGTTCTTGATGCTCGTTATGTGCATCGTTACTATGTAAAACTGATTCAGTACTCATATCAAATTCGTTAATCTCTAATTAATATTCTCTTTAACTATTTTTATTAAACTAATTTTTAATACCCATTGCAACTGTTGCTTTTAATACAGTTGTATCTGCAATTGGTTCAGCAATTTGAAATACACTGTTGTATTTTGGTTTTTGCTTTGCCATCCAAGTATCAAATTCTTGTTGTGTAACCACTTCAATAACCCCTTTCATACTGTAGTGACCATTGCCACACATTTGATCACAACTAATTTCGTATTGAAAGTTTGGATTATTTGTTCTTTCTTTCATTTCAGCAGTGGTATATTTTGGTGTAAGCCACATAGTTGTTGGCATTCCTGGCACTGCATCCATTTTCATTCTAAAATGACTTAAACCCACATCATGAATCACATCTCGAGAACCTATAATTAATTTTAATGGTTTATCTTTTATAGCATACATGGTTTGTTCCATAACAATATCATCATGCGAGTATATATCGTCTTTTAATTGTTGTGGATCACCATTTGCTCTGTTTACAACTGTATCTTTCCAAATTAATCCTAAACTATTATCTGCAGCATCGATCATTCTGTAATACTTCTTACCAAATTCTCCATCTTTTCCTGCATATCTAAAAATCCATCCAAATTGTTTACCTGTAATTTCTACTTTTAAAGCATTGCTTGGAGCTTCACTTGTAAAGCTTGCCCAGTTTTTTAACCCAATTACTACAAGTACAGTTAAAAATATTGCTGGAACTACAGTCCATAAAGCCTCAAGTTTGTTACTATGAGCAAAGAAATAAACTTTAGTTCCTTTCTTTTCTTGATACTTATAAACGAACCAAAATAAAATGATTTGAGTAAGAACAAATACAACTCCTGTAATTAATAATGTAGTAATAAGCATACTATCTACTTTTTCGCCTTGGTAACTTGCTGCACCTTGAGGCATTAAAGTTTTAGGAGCTAAAATTTCGTTACAATACCAAACACCAATTAAGCCAATTATCATAAATGCTAACATTAAAAAAGCATTCACTTTATTAGTTTGTCTACGAGATTCTTCTTCACCCTTTAAAACACTAACATATTCTGCTGCCTTGGAGATTTGAAAAATCACCAGAAAAATTAGTGCTAAAACTGCTATTACAAAAAACATCTGCATATTAAAAAATCAAATTAAAAAATCAAAATTAAAAAGTCAAAAACCAATTCAACATTCACAATTTATATTTCAAATTACTTTATGTGTGATGTATAATACTTTCTTTTAAGAAAGGATGATACTTTGGCACCAATGGTTTGCTAGCTAATGCTTTGCCAACACCAAAAATCATTGTCCCTACAAAAAAGCTTAAAATTCCAAAATCGAACCAACCTAAAGTAACATGTTCTTTACTTATGCTGCCCATGATTTGTTGATAATAATCTATCCAATGTCCAAATAAAATTAACACTGCCATAAAAGTTACTAAAGTGTAGTTTCTTTTTGCTGAACGTTTCATTAAAATTATTAGCGGACAAACGAAATTGATAATAAGATTCAAAAAGAAAATACCTTTATAAGGACCTTGAACTCTATGTTTAAAATAAATCACTTCTTCTGGTTGATTAGAATACCAAATTAACATGTATTGGCTAAACCATAAATAGGTCCAAAAAATAGAAAACGCAAACATGAATTTAGCAACGTCATGTAAATGTTCACTATTTGTATACTCCAAATACCCTTTATTTTTTAAGTATATAATCCACAAAGCAATTAAACTCATACCACTTACAAAAGTGCTTGCAAAGTTATACCAACTGTACATTGTACTATACCAATGAGCATCTAAACTCATCATCCATAACCAAGGAACTGTTGATCCTACAGTTAAACCAAACCATACTAAAAATGTAGCAGCACGTACAGTATTTTGTTTAATAAAAGCAGCACCAGTAACTCCATCCATAGCTGCTTCATCTGCTTTGTTTCCTAGCTGACGCATCCTGTAGCCTAATAAACTCCATAAACCAATGGTTAATATAGTCCAAAAAGTGAAGAATTTAATATTTAAAAAGCTTGCTTTACCTTTTAAAATAGGGTCTTTAGCAACAGCATCTGTATCTAACCAATGATAGATATGATGATTATGAGAAAAACCAATATATAATAATACTGCTAAAGTTATGGCACCAAAAATGGGAACAAGTGTAGAGATGGCTTCTGGTATTCTTCTAAAAGCAACAGGCCAACCACCCCATGCCATAGTTGTAACACAAATAAAAAACATTGATGCATTACAAACTAAAGTCCAGAAAATAGTATTGTACATGATGGTTCCAAGAAAAACTGCTTTTTCATGATCAGAACCCATTCCTTTTGTAAATAATCCAATAGCAAAACTTACAATTCCTACACCAATTAAAGCATAGGCCCATGTTTTCATTTTTCCAGGAATTTCAAACTTTTCTCTAATTGCTGCCATCTTTTTTTAATTATGATTTTGAGTTTAAATTAATACTGTTATCAGTAATTAATCTTGCTCTTACCTATTTATTTTTTTGCTTTGTTTTAATATAAGCTATTACTTGCCAACGCTGTTTTCTTGTTAATTGTGCTGAGTAACTTCCCATTTGTCCTTTACCATAATTCACACTATAAAACATTTGACCATCAGTCATGGCTTCATATTTTGCATCTCCAACTAATGTAGCTGGTTTTGCTGCATAAGGTCCTTCTCCTCCTTTATATAATGGACCATTTCCATCTAAATTGGTACCATGACAAATTCCACAGTTTATTAAATACAATCTTTTAGCTTCAATTAATTCAGTTGCTGTTAAACTTTGAATTGGATTAACAACAGATTTTGAAGCATTGTAATTTGTTGAATCTCCAGCTGCGTCTTTTGCAATATGGAAAGGCATTTCTTCCCCTCTTGCTACAGTTCCATATACAGGTCTGTTATTATAAAAAATCTTTGCCCCTCTTTTATTTTCATCAGTTGTAAATATTGATGAATCTCTATTAGCATAAGTTTCATAAGCTCTACTATAAGCCATGTCAGGCATATACATATTACTTGGCTTACGCTTTACTTCGTTGCAACTTACAGTTGCTGTAACAAAGGCAAAACTTAAAATGATATAAATTCCTTTCATTCAAAAAATATAAAAATTCCAAAAAATAATTTCAATTAATTATGCTACAGACATATTGCCCTCAAATGGCATTACATCTTTATCATATCTTCCAATCCACCAACCTTCTTCTGCTTCTTCAGTTTTAGTTTCAACAGCTCCACTATTTTTTAAGAAAGCTTCTAAATCTGTTGTATTCGTTTTTTCTGTACACTCAATTACCATAACAAACAAGTCATCTGTAGCTCTTGGATGAAAATGATGTTTCTTAACAAATGGTGCTAATTGACACAAATAGCAAAATGTTAGAACCATACCAACTGCAGAAAACAATACTGTTAATTCGAATATCACTGGAATCCAAGCTGGTAATGCAAAATGTGGCTTACCTCCAATATCTAATGGCCAACTTTTTGTAAATACCCAACTAATACCAGTAATGGCTGTTGTGGTACCTGTAATGCCATATATAAAACCTGCTGTATGCAAGCTAGTTTCTCTTTCTCCCAATGCATGATCTAAACCATGAACTGCAAAAGGAGTGTAAACATCTTTAATTTTATAACCAGCAGTTCTCACTTTTTTCACTGCTGGAAAAAGTGTATCCTCGGTATCAAAACATCCTACTACAAATTTCTTTTTTGCCATATAATCTTCCTTTTAAGGAATTTATTAATTAACTTTTTTCTATTCGCTCGAAGTATTTTCTACTACAGTATGTCCATGACCACTGTGTTCAAAAACCGATGCTGGTACATGTTCTAAGTGCCCCATTTTTTCTTTGTAACTTTCTCCAGTTGTTTTTAATACATACTTAATTTCTGCAACTGCAATAACTGGCATG
>JAYVBS010000090.1:0-19023 GCA_043750315.1 Chitinophagaceae bacterium | reverse complement strand
GACTGAAGTGTATCAATTAGATAAAGATAGATTATACGTTACCATTTTTGAAGGTGATGATAAAGAAGGTTTACCAAAAGATGAAGAAGCTTTTAATGAATGGAAAAAAGTTATTGTTGAAGACCGAATTTTATTAGGCAATAAAAAAGATAATTTTTGGGAGATGTGTGATACAGGGCCATGTGGTCCTTGTACTGAAATTCATGTGGATTGCAGAAGTGATGAAAGAAGAAAAAAAGTTGATGGTTCAACTTTGGTGAATAATGATCATCCACAAGTAATAGAAATTTGGAATAATGTTTTTATTCAATTCAATCGTTTAAAAGATGGAACGCTACAACCTTTACCTGCAAAGCACGTTGATACAGGTATGGGTTTTGAACGTTTGGTGAGAGTAATTCAAGGTAAACAAAGCAATTACGATACTGATGTTTTTACTGAAACAATTTCTGCCATAGAAAAAATTACCTCTAAAAAATATGATTATAGTGATACTAAGGAAGCTATTGCTTTCAGAGTTTTGTCAGATCATATTCGTGCAATTTGTTTCACTATTGCAGATGGACAATTGCCAAGTAACACAGGTGCTGGATATGTTATTCGTAGGATTTTACGTAGAGCCGTTCGTTATTATTACACTTATTTAGATTATAAACAAACACTACTTCATCAATTAGTGCCAACAATTTCTCATCAGTTCGAAAATGTTTTTCCAGAATTAAAAGCACAACAAGATTTTGTTACAAAAGTAATTAAAGAAGAAGAAGAAGCTTTTTTAAGAACATTACAAGTTGGGATTATATATTTTGATTCTTTTATAAAAACAGGGAATGAAGTTTTTGAAAAGGGCTTAATCCCATATATTAATTACAATGGGAAAAAATATTCTACTTCAAAAATTAGAACTATACCAGGAGAGTTTGCATTTGACCTAACTGATACTTATGGATTCCCAATTGATTTGACACAATTAATGGCTTCAGAAGTTGGTTGGACAGTTGATATGGAAGGTTTTGATACAGCTTTAACTGAACAAAAAAATCGTTCAAGAGCAGCAACAGCAATCGATACAGCAGATTGGGAGATTGTAAATGATATTTCAGATAGTGAATTTGTAGGTTACAATAATTTAACAACCACAACAAAAATTGTTAAATACAGAAAGGCAAAGGCAAAGGCTAAAGAAAGTGTTCAAATTGTTTTAGCAACAACACCTTTTTATGCTGAAAGTGGTGGTCAGGTTGGAGATTCTGGGAAATTAGTTATTGGGAATTCGGAATTAGAAGTTTTTGATACTAAGAAAGAAAATAATTTAATTATTCATTTCGTTGAAAGTTTACCTGAAGGAATTGATTTAAGCAAAGATGTTAATGCGACTGTTAACGCTTCAACAAGAAACGAAACAACAAGAAATCATTCTGCAACTCACTTATTACATGCAGGTCTTAGAAATGTTTTAGGAACTCATGTAGCACAAAAAGGAAGTTTAGTTAATGATGAACATTTGCGTTTTGACTTTTCACATTTTGCAAAAGTTACTGATGAAGAAATTGCAACCATTGAAACTATTGTCAACGAAAAAATAAGAGCCAATATTCCTGTAATCATTAAAGAGATGGGAAAAGATGAAGCTATTAAACTCGGTGCTATGGCTTTGTTTGGTGAAAAGTATGGTGATAAAGTTCGAGTAGTAATTATGGATGAAAAATATTCTATTGAACTTTGTGGAGGAACTCATGTTGGTTATACAGGCGAGTTAGGTTTCTTTAAAATAACCAGCGAATCAGCTATTGCTGCTGGTGTTCGAAGAATTGAAGCTGTAAGTGGAAAAGCTTGTGAACATTATTTAAACGAACAGTTACAACAGCTGATTGAAGTAAAATCTGCTTTCAACAATCCAAAAGAATTAATTAAGCAAATTGAAAATTCACTTGCAGAGATTAAAGAACTTAAGAAGAAAATTGAAAGTTTAGAAGCCAAACAAATTGCTCAACTTAAAATTGAACTAGAACAACAAGTTGAAACTATTAAAGGAGTATCTTTCATAGGTAAAGTTGTTGAATTAACTAATGCAGATGGATTAAAAAAATTAGCAAGTGAACTCATTGCTTCAATCCCTCCTTTGGAGGGTGGGGAGGTCGTTGTTGTGTTAGCTGCAAACATCAATGGTAAAGCTGCTGTTGCAATTGCTTTATCTGAAACTATTATGAACAAAGGATTTGAAGCTCCGAAAATTATTAAAGAGCACATCACTCCAATTATTAAAGGTGGTGGTGGTGGACAAAAAAACTTAGCTACTGCTGGTGGTCAGGACACTAGTAATTTGAACAAAGTAATTGAAATAGTAAGAAATTTATTTTAATGTCAACAGAGAATGAAATACCAACAGTTGATATTCAACCTACTCTTTCTGTAGTAGTGTTATGTTATCGTGCAGGTGAAAGTATTATTGCTTTTACTGATACTTTAAAAGAACAACTGAATCGCTTTGAACCTAATTGGGAATTAGTTTTGGTCGGAAATTATTTAGTTGGCTCTGATGATAAAACTGGAGAAATTATTACTCAACTAGCACAAAATAATTCAAGAATAAAACCTATCATTAAACCTAAAGAAGGTATGATGGGTTGGGATATGAGAATGGGCATGAATGCTGCCATAGGAAAATATATTTGTGTAATTGATGGTGATGGGCAGTTCCCAATTGATAGTATTGAAAAAGCCTATCAATACATCAAAGAAAAAAATGTTGATTTGGTGAAAACCTTTAGGGAAGTACGTTACGATGGTGCTTATAGAAAATTTATATCTTTTTGGTACAATGTTTTATTTAGAATTTTATTCCCAGGATTGAAAAGCAGAGATATCAACTCAAAGCCAAAAATCATTACCAATAAAGCTTTCAAACAATTACAGCTAATCTCGAACGATTGGTTTGCCGATGCTGAAATTATGCTTGAAGTAAGAAGATTGCATTTAAATTTTTATGAATTTCCAGTAATTTTTAGTCAGATAAAAGATAGAAGATCTTTTGTTAGAGTTTCTGCCATAATAGAGTTTTTAATAAATTTGATTACTTATAGATTTAGAAAAAACTAATTATGCCACAGCAAGTTTTAGTAACTGGTGCATCAAGTGTTCTTATACAAAAAGTTTGTGCCAACTTGTTGAAAAATGATTATCATTTTACAGGAGTTTCAAGAGCTCAACAAAATATTGCCCCAAACATTTATTCAGATTGGGTTTCAGTTGATTTATCTTCTCAAATTAACTTAATAGATTTTTCAAAATATAAAACCATTATACATGCAGCTGCATTTACTCATGCTTTTAGTTTTGAAGCATACAAAAAAATAAATGTTGATATTACCAAAGAACTTGTAACAAATTCAAAAAAATATGGCGTAGAAAATTTTATTTTCATTAGCTCAAGAGCAGCTGTAAATAATGGAGGTTGGTATTCAGAAACTAAACTTTTAGCAGAAAAAATCGTTTTGGAAATTTATCCAAATGCAATCATAATAAGACCTTCAGAAATATATGGAGGAACAAAACAAGAAGGTATTGATGCATTGATACAAAAAATAAAAACCAATAAATTAGTTTTTTATCCTTCAGAAATAGAAGACAAAATGTATCCTATTCAATTAAATGATGCAACAAAATATATTGCTGAAATTATCAACAATAATAGATCTGGAGTTTATACAGTAAATGGACCAGAAGGCTTTATTATGTTGCAATTGATCCATCATCTTGCAAATATTTTCAACAAAAAAATAATTGCAATTCCTATTCCTCAATTTGTTTTAAGTATCATTTGTTTTTTACAACAATTTCTTAAACTGAAAATGGGTGTTTATCCCGATCAATTAAAAAGATTAAAAGCTAAAAAAGAAAACTCCACTCCTCCTGGCTATGTAAGAACTATTACAAAAGTTTTTGCTTAATTTATTCTTCTATTTCTACACAAGTATTTCCATTATTTTTGATTAGCAAAAACATTGAAAATTTTCTATGTCAAAAAAAAATAAACAACAACATAAAGTTGTACCAGCTCCTGTTGCAAAAACTATTGAAGCAAAATCAACTAACAATTATGCTTTTGTGATTAATGATAAACAAGCATTACTAATTACTTTATGCATTGCAGCAATTAGTTATATTTTTTCTTTTTATTATACTTCCTTTTATCAGGGTGAAGAAGGTGCTCAATACATGAATGCTTTATCCTTTTGGCACGATAAAAATGCTATTTTAGGCAACTGGCCAAAAACAGGTTGGAAAATTATTTATGCTCCAATAGTTTTGTTAGGCAAGCAAGGCGTATTGATTGCAAACTGTTTATTCTCGGCATTTACAGGCTTTTTGGCTTATAAATTAGCCAGCAAAATTATTGAGAAAAAAACTGCTTTACCATTCATTTTTTTAATCAGTCAAACACTTTGGTTTATACTAGCTTTTAAATTTTACAGTGAAATTCCAACAGCGTTTTTCTTAACACTTGCTCTTTATCTTTTTTATTCTGAAAAATATATTGGCTTTGCATTGTGTGCTTCATTTGTGTTGTTATTACGTCAGGAGTTTGTTTTCATCTTCCCCTATTTTGTTTACATTTTATTTAAAAGAAAACAATGGATTGCATTTTTTGCATTAGGATTTTTTCCTCTACTATACAATATTTGGGGATGGCAAGCAACAGGTGATATATTGTATGCATTCAATGAAAGTAGAAGATATGCTGAGTCGATTAAAAATTCTTATCCTCGACAAGGTTTTGATCATTACCTTATCATGAGTAGTGCAATATTTAATTTGGTTATAGTAAGTTTGGTGGTTACTTATTTAGCTCAAATTGTTACTCGCCAAATTAAAAAAATTGAGTACCCAATTATCATACCTACATTAGGTTTTATTCTGGTGCATTGTTTGTTCAATTTGCAAGCTTTTCCCATTTTAACAAGCACTGGTGGTAATTTGCGTTACCTTTTAGTAATATCTCCTTTAATGGCTGTATTGGCTGCAATAGCAATTGATAATTTACAATATGTTCAAAAGAAAGTAAATCTATTATTAGTACTTATTCCATTTGTTGCTCTAGTTGCTGCTTACATGACTTACACTCATAATTGGGTAGTAATGGATATTGAGAGTGGCGTTAGAGATCGAATACCTGTATTAATTTGCATTACAGTGATAGCAACTTTATTTATAGTTAAGTCGAATGCATTAATTACTAAAATAGTTGCAGGTTTATGTATTGTTTCAATGCTCATATATATTCAACCAAAAGAATTGTGTTGCGATGAAAACTTTGAGCAAAAGAAAATTACTGAATATGTAATTGCTAATAAGCTTGATAAAAAACTCATTTACCAAAACCTTGCTTTGATGGATTATTTTTATGGCAAGAATAAATGGGATTATCCTGGAGGTTGTATTTCTATGAGTGGTGATAGTACTTTAGATCAAGCAAAAGTGGGTTCAATTATTATTTGGGATACCCACTATGCCACAAAATATGGTAAAGTTGAATATAAATATTTCGAGAAAAATTTTTCAAAATATAAAATACTAAAAGAATTTAAAAGTGAAGACAACAGATTTGCAGCTCTTGTTATGGAAAAAATTCTTCCTTAATATTTTATTTAAAAGGGTCAGAAAATTTTACTTCTGTTGCTAAAGTATTATCAGTTAAAGTATTTAAGAAGGCTGTTAATCTAACTGCATCTTGTGGATTTACAGTGTGCAATGGAATTCCAGGATTTCCTGCAAACATAGATTGTAAATTAGCCACACTTCCATTATGAAATAATGCTTTTCTAAAACTGATATTTCTAAGTGTTCCAGATTTAAACCTATTCTGTCCATTAATTCCCACATCATTTGGAGTTGGCAAGCCAAATGGAGTTTCTGGTGCAGATGTAATAAACATAGGTGGTGTATGACAACTTGCACAAGTTCTTACCCCTGCTGTTAAAAATAATTGTTCGCCTTGTGCTTCATTTGCAGTAAAACTTGCTAACCCTTGTTTTACTGAATCGTATTTAGATTGATAACTTACAATTGATCTACAATATTGGGCTAAAGCAAAAGAAATTTTAGTTGTATCAATTGTTGAGGAACCAAATGCTTTTTGAAACAATGCAGGATAATAATTTAAACTAGAAACTTTACTCACTAACTCAGGTAAAGTTAACCCCATTTCAACATGGTTTTGTATGGGCTGTAATACTTGATTTTCCAATGTTGCAGCACGTTCATCCCAAAACATTTTACCAGATCTATAGAATCTTAGATTCAGAACAGACATTAAATTTCTAGTAGTAAATCCGTTTTCAAATCCTTTACTTAAAGCAATATCATCATCAAAAGCTTCTGTTTGTTTATGGCAACTTCCACAGCTTACTGTATTATTTTTTGAAAGTTGTTTATCGTAAAATAATACTCTACCTAAAGTTGCTCCATCATTTGTTAGTGTATTAAATGCAGGTGTATTATCATTTAAAGCCATGTTGGTTTGAATAAAACCTGGATAACTTACAACATAATTAAATACAGCATTAGGCAAATTAGGTTGTTGTGTAATTGCTGCAATTGAATTATTTACTTCATTCTTTGAACAGTATTGAAAAAAAGTTATACTCAATACCAAAACAATTAATACACGCATTTTTTTCATTGTCATTAAATTTATTTTTAAAAAAAAATAGTGTAAAAATGAATTCAGAGAAGTGAAAATTTTGATTTGTGAATAGAGACTTTAAAAGATAATACTAGTTTAAATTAAACTTAAAAAAATATGTTAAAACAAAAACCCCACAATAGTTGTGGGGTTTTTATTAATATTCTAAAAAGAAATTTTACTTCATTCTATATTCATAGTTAGCAGCTGCAACTGCACCTGTACTTTTAACATAATTGCCCCATTGGCTTATACTGTAGCTCATGCCACAACAGATCCTTTTTCATCAGTTACCTTCCTGTTACAGTTTGGTTATGAGACCATACTTGAAAAACAGTGAAAAAGAAAAACATGAATAATGTTGCTAATTTTCTCATATCTCTTTTTTAATTTAAAAATTTAGTTTGCAATGATGAGACATATTATTTGAACTTATTGTTGCATTTTCAAGGTTTCTAACAATTAATTTTTGGAGTAAAAGCTATAGATTTAGCTTTATTTTTAGTTATTTATTATGCAGAAATTTGATTACATTATTTCTGGTTCTGGTTGTGCAGGACTAAGTTTATTATATAAAATATTGACTAATAATGTTTTATGTAACAAAAATATTTTAGTTATTGATGAATATGAAAAAAATATCAATGATAGAACCTGGTGTTTTTGGGAAGAAAAAGAAGGCCTTTTTGAAAAATTAATTTTTACTAAATGGAAAAAGATTGGGATTGGAAGTAATGGTGAAATGACATTTTATGAAATTTCACCATTTCAATATAAAATGGTTAAGGGTTTAGATTTTTACAATTTCATTTTAGAATTTAGTAAAAAATTTGCAAATGTTTATTTAATAAAAGAAAAAGTAAAACAACTTTATACCGAAAATGAAACTGCTTTTGTTGAAACTGAATCTGAAACTTATTCATGTGAATATGTGTTTAATTCCGTTTTATTCAATAAAGAAAAAATTACCACAACAAATAGTTTGCTACAACATTTTAAAGGGATAGAAATTGAAACTGATTTGGATAGTTTCGATGTCGAAAAAGCGACTTTCATGGATTTTAATATTTCTCAACAACATGGCCACAGTTTTGTGTATGTGTTACCCAGCAGTTCAAAAAAAGCATTAATAGAGTTTACTGTATTTTCAAAAAGCGTTTTAACTGAAGTAGAATATGATGAAGGCTTGAAAGATTATTTGAAAAATAATTTACAAATATCCAACTATAAAATTCTGCATAAAGAGATGGGTGTTATACCAATGACTGATTATGTTTTTCCAATTCATGAAAAAAATATTATACATATAGGCACAACAGGTGGTTGGGTAAAACCCAGTAGTGGATTTGCTTTCAGCAATATTCAAATAAGAACAAAACAAATAGTTTCTTTGCTTGCAACCAATCAAAAGCCCATTTTAAAAAAGAATTTTATCGATAAAAAATTTCATTTGTACGATAGTGTTTTATTAGAAGTGCTTGCAAAAAATAAGTTATCAGCAGCAGAAATTTTTAGCAGTATTTTCAAAAAAAATTCAGCTGAACGAATTCTTCGTTTTTTAAATAATGAAACCAGTATTTGGGAAGATTTAAAAATAATGGGTAGTGTACCAACAAAAAAATTTCTGCCTATTGCTTTAAAAAAAATAATGCAATCCTTATTTAGAAAAAGTTAAATCTCCTTTTTTATTTTATTAAACAAAAGTTTTCCATCTGCAAGTTTATATTTGTGAATTATGCAATCACTTTCGAATCAACAATTATTAAAAGCCGCCCAACAATTTGGCACACCTTTATATGTGTATCATGCAGAAAAAATTACTGAACAATATCAAAAATTAAAAACAGCTTTTCATAAACCCAATACCAAGTTTTTTTATGCTTGCAAAGCATTAACCAATATTCATATTTTGCAACACTTAAAATCTATTGGTTGCAATATTGATTGTAGTAGTATTCATGAAGTTAAGTTGGCTTTATATGCAGGTTTCGAAAAACAACATGTGCTATACACCAGCAATGGCATACATTTCAGCGAAATTGAAGAAGCCATAAGTTTGGGTGTAAACATTACCATCGATAGCATTTCGAACCTTAAAAAATTTGCAGAGAAATACAAAAATAATTATCCTATAAGTATTAGAATTAGGCCAGATATTATGGGTGGTGGTAACATTAATATTTCTACTGGCCATGAAAACAGCAAGTTTGGAATTCCTGTAACTAGATTGAATGATATTTTACATATCATGAAGCTGCATCCTATAAACGTTGTAGGCTTGCACATTCATACTGGCAGCGATATTGAAGATATACAAGTGTTTATTCAGGGCATTGAAGTGTTGTTCGAAATTTTGCATCGTTTTCCTAATTTAAAATTTATAGATTTAGGTAGTGGTTTTAAAGTAAAATATAAAGAAAGTGATAAAGCCACAAATATTGAATTATTAGCTAAAGAAATTTATGAAGATTTCGACAATCATCCTGCAGCAAAAGACTTAGAAATTTGGTTCGAGCCAGGAAAATTTTTGGTAAGCGAATGTGGATATTTATTAACTAAAGTGAATGTGATAAAAGAAAATAATGAATCCAAATTTATTGGTGTTGATACTGGTTTTAATCACCTCATCCGACCTATGTTTTATAATTCTTATCATCACATAAAAAATCTTTCAAACCCAGATGGAGAAAGGGAAATTTATACTGTTGTAGGCAACCTTTGTGAAACTGATACTTTTGCAATCGATAGAGAACTTGAAACTACAAATGAAGATGATGTGCTTTGTTTTTATAATGCAGGTGCTTATGGTTTTGAAATGAGCAGTAACTTTAATAGTAGATTTAAACCTGCAGAAGTGTTATTTAAAAACAATGAGTGTTCATTAATTAGAAGAAGAGATGTTTTTGAAGACTTATTAAAAAATCAACTAGAATCGGAACAATGATAACTATAAAAAATATTAAAAAATCTTTTGCCGAAAAAACCATTTTGCATGATATTTCTGCAACTTTTTTTGATGGTAAATGTAATTTGATTATTGGTGCTAGTGGTAGTGGTAAAACTGTACTTACTAAATGTATGGTTGGTTTATTTGAACCAGATTTTGGTGAAGTGTTTTATGAAGATGCAGATATGATTCAAATGAGTACTGCAGAAAAAAAAATATTACGTCAGCAAATTGGAATGCTATTTCAAGGCTCAGCTTTATTTGATAGTATGACAGTTGAAGATAATATTAAATTTACTTTAGACATGTTTACCAAGTGGACTTATAAAGAAAAATTACATAGGGTAAACGAAGTTTTGGCAAGAGTAAATTTAGAGGGTGCAAATAAAAAATTTCCAGCAGAATTAAGTGGTGGTATGAAAAAAAGAGTGGGTATTGCAAGAGCTATTGTACTAAACCCTAAATATTTATTTTGCGATGAGCCCAATAGTGGTTTAGACCCTCAAACCTCAATGGTAATTGATAAATTAATTAAAGAAATTACGTTAGAATATAACATGACCACCATTGTTGTTACTCATGATATGAATAGTGTTATGGAAATTGGAGATAATATTATTTACTTACATCAAGGCGAATTGCAATGGAAAGGTAATAACAAAGAAATCATTTTTAGTGATAATAAATTATTGAACGAATTCATTTTTGCTTCTGAGTTTTTACAAGATGCCAAAGAATTAAGAATGATCGAAGCGAAGAAGGGAATTGGGAATTAGGAATTGGTTTAACAGTATTTTAGTTTTTGGTTCTCTTTTTAGTTTCTAGTTTTTTTACTTTTAGTTTTTAATATTTTAGTTTTTATATATGAAATTTAAACTTCTTCTTACGCTATTATTTCTTCCAACAGTTGCTTTTTTACAGCCAGCAAAAGATGCTGATGTTCTTCATTATAAAAATCAATCATACCCCGATATTAAATTATTACTAACAGATAGTGCAACCATTTTTACTGAAATTGATTTGCCAAAAGATAAAACTGTAGTATTCATTTTCTTTTCTCCAGATTGTGACCATTGCCAGCAAACAGCAAATGAATTGGTTAAAAAAATGGATAGCTTGAAAGATATTATTATGGTTTGGAACGGTCCAAGTTATTTGCCATTAGCTGATACAAAATCTTTTTACGAAAGATATCAACTTATTAATTATCCAAATATCATCATGGGTAAAGAAATGGCTTACTATATGCCCATTTTTTATAGAATAGAAATTACACCATTCGCCGCTATTTATAAAAATGGAATGTTTTATACAGAATTAAGAAACGGCATTACCGTAAAGGATTTAATTGCTATCAGCAACAATACTTATACTATTCCAAATTATCCATCTATAATAATCGAAGAAAAAAAAAGAATAAAAAAGGGAAAAAGAAATAGGCATTACAAATTGCTTTTACCTTTGCGACATTAAATTTTTCAAATTAATTAAATAATATTTTATGAAAATTACAGTAGTAGGTGTTGGAGCTGTAGGAGCCACCTGTGCAGATAATATTGCACGTAAAGAATTAGCTACAGAATTAGTGATGTTAGATATTAAAGAAGGCATTGCAGAAGGTAAAGCACAAGATTTAATGCAAACTGCAACATTATTGGGTTTCGATACAAAAATTACTGGCAGTACAAACGATTATACAAAAACTGCTAACAGTGATGTGGTAGTAATTACTTCTGGCTTACCAAGAAAACCAGGCATGACCAGAGAAGAACTTATTGGTGTAAATGCAGGAATTGTAAAGGGTGTTTGTGAAAATATTTTAAAACATTCTCCAAATACAATTATTGTTGTTATTAGTAATCCAATGGATACTATGACTTACCTAGCATTACAATCAACTGGCTTACCAAAAAATAAAATTATTGGTATGGGTGGTGCTTTAGATAGTGCACGTTTTAAATATCAATTATCATCTCATTTAGGTTGTTCTCCATTAGACTTGAATGCTGCTGTAATTGGTGGTCATGGTGATACAACTATGATTCCATTAATTCGTTTTGCAACCTGGAATAGTGCACCTGTTACAAAATATTTAAGTGCAGAACAACAGCAACAAGTTGTTGCAGATACTATGGTTGGTGGTGCAACATTAACTAAACTAATAGGCACATCAGCTTGGTATGCACCAGGTGCTGCAGGTGCAGCAGTTGTTGAAAGTATAGTTAGAGATGAGAAAAAATTAATACCATGTTGTGTGGCTCTTGATGGTGAATATGGACAAAAAGATATTTGCTTAGGAGTACCAGTAGTTATTGGAAGAAATGGCTGGGAAAAAATTGTAGATTTTGGTTTGAATGAAGGAGAACAAGCATTATTCAACAAATCTGCTGATGCTGTTAGAAGTATGAATGATGTGTTGAAGACATTGTAGAAAAACAAAAGTCACTGCGAGGCACGAAGCAGTCTCGTTTTTAAAATATTACAATTCATTAAAGGTTGGTGTCTCACCAACCTTTTTTTCATCCTACAAAGTCATTGCGAGGCACGAAGCAATCTCATTAATTCTAATTTATTATTGTTTACTTGGAGACTGCTTCGTTCCTCGCAGAGACGATAATAAAAATTATTGAACAATAATTTTCAATCAAAGCCTACACAATTGTTGTAGGCTTTTTTATTCTCTTTACTTTCGCCACTTATGATAAATAATTCATCTTTTGCTGAAGGCAGAGTTTTGCTAATCAATAAACCCATGCATTGGACCAGCTTCGATGCAGTAAAAAAAATTAGAGGATTAATTAGAATTAAAAAAATTGGTCATGCAGGTACACTCGATCCATTAGCAACTGGCTTACTCATTATTTGTACAGGAAAGTTTACCAAAAAAATAAATGAGTATATGGGCATGCCAAAAGAATATACTGGCACCATAACTCTTGGAGCCACTACTCCTACTTATGATTTAGAAAGTGAACCAGAAAATATTACAGATACTAGTCATTTAACCACTGAACAAATTCAAGAAGCCACAAAACAATTTACAGGAGCTATTTTACAAATGCCACCACAACATTCTGCCATAAAAAAAGATGGGGTAAGATTATATGAAATGGCAAGAAAAGGAATTCATGTAAATGTTGAACCCCGACCAGTTACGATTCATGAATTTGAAATTAATAAAATTGATGGTGCTATCATTCACTTTAAAGTATTATGTAGCACTGGAACTTATATTAGAAGTTTAGCTAATGATTTTGGTGCAGCCCTTGGTGTTGGTGGATATTTAAGTAGTTTATGTAGAACTAAAATTGGCAACTTTAGTGTTACAGATGCTCAAAGTATTGAAGAATTCGAAAAGGAAATAATATCACTTAGAGTATATGAGAAAGAATAATTCCAGTTGCCACAGATGCATTTAAAGATTCTGCTTGTCCTACTCTTTCAATACTGATTGCATGTTGAATAAAGGGTAAAATGTTTTGTCTAACTCCTTTTGATTCATTACCAATTATTATCACTCCTTTATCTATCTTACCAAATTCTTTTATATTTTTTCCATTCAATAAAGCACCATAAACTGGTATTTTATTAGTAGAAAACCAAGTTTTCAAATCAACGTAATCAACTTGGGTTCTTATAAAACTTCCCATTGTACTTTGTATTACTTTGGGGTTATATAATTCAACACAATCTTCACTACAAACAATATTATTTACACCAAACCAATCTGCAATTCTAATAATTGTTCCAAAATTTCCAGGATCTTGAATGCCATCTAAAACAATAATAACAGTGCTTTCAGTCTTTGGTTTCATCGTTGGTTTTTCAACAATAACTAAAACCTGATTGGCAGTTTGAAGATTAGAAATTTTTTGCAGTTCATCTTCACTCACTTCAACAACATCAGCAATTGCAGTATTATTTGCTATCCAACTCATAGTAGCATAAATTTTTCTTACAACAAAATGGCTATTTAAAACTTCAGTTGCAATTTTTGGACCTTCAACAATAAATAAACCTTCTAGTTCTCTTTGTTTTTTATGGCTTAAAGTTTGAATATATTTACTTTCGCTGCGGCTTAACATATTATGCAATTTAATACAATCAGACAGACAAAAATATATTTTATATTCATCGCAATAACTTTAATTAGTTCTTGCATTAGTGTAAAAAATTATCAACCCAACAAACCATTTGTTTTTGCTAATAAGATTATCATACAAAATGATATAAACAAAGACCAAAAGAAAAAATTAATTAATGAGTTGAATAATTATTGGGACGATAGTATGAAGGTGAGAAAAATTTCAAAACTTGGGGTGTTTAGCGTCATCAAAAATCCCCCAGTTTATGATAGTAATAATTTTGATCGTTCCATTAATTTTATGGACAACTATTTAAAGTCACAAGGTTTTTATTATGCATCTATAAAAAAAGATACCACAAGCCAAATTAATGGAGACCAATTCAGAGTTACAACAATAGCAACCATTGATTTAGGCAAAAACATATCAATTGATTCGGTAGCTGTTGATTTTTTAGACAGCAGCTTGCAAAAATTAGCAATTGAAAATTTTGGAAATACTTTATTAAAAAAAGGAACCCCATACACCAAACAAATTATCAGTAACGAATTAGAAAGATATACAGCTTTATTTAAAAGAAATGGATATTACAATTTTCGTAAAGATGATATTTATGCTTTAGTTGATACAACTGATTCACGTTTTTTAACTTTAACTATTGATCCTTTTGAATTAATTAAATTGTTAGATGAATACAATAAAAATAAAATAGAAAATCCTAAATGGGATGTAATTATTAAACAACGACAAGATAGTGTTGGCAAGGGTTCTAAGAAGTTTTATATAGGTCATACGTATTATTATCCACAAGCAGGAAGTTTCGATTTAACCGACTCTATTATCAACCAACCTTGGCTTCATCAACATACCACAGGAAATTATACTTTAAATTTCGATTATGAAAATATTAAATTAAATGCTTTAAAAAAACATACCTATTTAAAATATGGTGAACCTTTTAATCAAAATTTATATTTTAAAACACTGAATGCTTTAAGCAAATTGGGACCTTGGAAACAAGTTGATGCTAAGTTTAAAGAGAGAGATGATGACACTTTAGATTTACACATTTCTATGATTCCCGAAAAGAAAAAAGGCTTAGAAATTATTACTGAACTTAGTAAAAATTCTGGAGATTTAACAGCTGGAAATTTAATAGGTATATCTTTAGGTGCTACCTATAGAAATAGAAATGTTTGGAAACAAGCAGTTCAATCTTTTACTACAGCTCGAATTGGTGTTGAGTTTAACCCAAACGATAGCACAAATGCACTTCAAACTTTTTATACAACATTTGGACATACTTATAGTTTCCCAAAAATTATTGGAGAAAAGCCTATCAAAAGTTTAGTGTCAATTTTCCCATTCAAAAAGTTTAGAAATAGTATTTTAAATATTTTAGATATAGAAGATAAAAGAACTTTGTTTTCTTTAAATGCTTCTTACTCCGATCGTTTCGACTTGTTTCGCTTAAAATCTTTTACAGGAAGTTTTGGTTATGAGTTTAAAGAGTTAGATAATGTTTGGAGTTACAAACCTTTGAATGTTGAATTATATTCTTTAGATAAATTAAAAGGATTAGATGATTTAATAAAAAATAATCCATTTTTAGTTTTATCTTTTAATACTGGCAATGTAATTGGCCAAAGTTTTGCTTTTACAAAAAATAAAGTAAATCCAAATAATCCCAACCGCTCATTTTTATTTAGAGTAGGTATTGAAGAATCTGGTTTGATTGCAGGTATGTTTAAAACACTTGAAAACACAGTGTATAGATATGTGAAATTAGAAGTAGAATACAGAAAAAGTATTAAACGTGAAAAAACTGAATTAGCATATAAACTTTTTGGTGGTTTAGGTATTAATTATAGCAGTAGTAACGATATTGGAAATGTGTTGCCTTTCTTTAAACAATTTTTTGCAGGTGGCCCAAATAGTATGAGAGCTTGGGGTTTAAGGCAATTGGGGCAAGGCTCATCTTTACTTTATGATACTAGTAAATCATCTTTTAAAGATCGTTTTGGTGATGTTAGGGTTGAAGGAAATTTTGAATACAGATTTATTTTATATAATGGAAGTTTCTTAAAAGTTGGTAGTGCTTTATTTGCAGATATTGGTAATGTTTGGAATTTAAAAAAAGACATTAACAACCCAAATAGTGAATTTACTTTTACTAATTTTTTAAAGGATATTGCAATTGATATTGGTTCTGGCTTAAGGCTAGACTTTGGTGGATATTTTTTATTACGATTAGATGTTGCCTATAAAATAAAAGATCCAGGTCGTCAATATAACAATGGCTGGGTCGACCTTAGTAATGCATCTTTTAAAGAAAATAGAATGAATGGTATTGAGGTAAGAAATGTTGCCTTCCAATTAGGCATTGGCTTGCCGTTCTAATTCAATTTTTATCTATTCATACTAGATAAAAACTCTTCGTTGTTTTTAGTACCTCTCATACGTTTCAATAATTCGTTCATGGCTTCTTCTGTGTTCATATCGTTTAAGAAAACACGTAAGATGTTCATTCGTTGTAAAACATCTTTATCAAGTAACAAATCATCTCGTCGAGTTGAAGAACCCACTAAATCAATAGCAGGGTAAATACGTTTATTAGCTAATTTTCTATCTAGTTGAAGTTCCATATTACCAGTACCTTTAAACTCTTCAAAAATAACTTCATCCATTTTACTACCAGTATCAATTAAAGCAGTTGCCAAAATTGTTAAGCTACCACCAAATTCTATTTTTCGAGCAGCTCCAAAAAATTGTTTAGGCTTTTGCATAGCATTGGCTTCAACACCACCACTTAAAACTTTACCACTTGAAGGTGCTACTGTATTATGTGCACGTGCTAAACGAGTAATACTATCTAATAAAATCACAACATCATGTCCACACTCAACTAATCTTTTGGCTTTTTGTAATGCAATGGTACTAACCTTAACGTGTTTTTCTGCAGGCTCATCAAAAGTGCTAGCTAAAACTTCAGCTTTAACACTACGTTCCATATCTGTAACTTCCTCTGGTCTTTCATCAATTAACACAACCATTAAATAACACTCAGGATGGTTGGCAGCAATTGCATTTGCAACTTCTTTCAACAACATGGTTTTTCCCACTTTTGGTTGAGCAACAATTAAACCCCTTTGGCCTTTACCAATGGGTGTAAATAAATCCATAATTCTTGTACTGTAATTATTCGATGTAGTAAACAAATTCAGTTTTTCGTATGGAAATAATGGTGTTAAATAATCAAAAGGAACTCTATCTCTTACTTCATCTGGTTTTTTACCATTAATAAAATCAACCTTTAACAAGGCGAAATATTTTTCACCTTCTTTTGGTGGACGAACAGAACCTGCTACTGTGTCGCCAGTTTTTAAACCAAATAATTTTATTTGTGATGGAGAAACATAAATATCATCTGGAGAACTTAAATAATTATAATCTGATGAACGTAAAAAACCATACCCATCTGGCATCATTTCTAAAACGCCTTCACTATTAATTACACCTTCAAATTCAATATTAAAAGCAGGTGCACGTTGAATTTGTTTTTGTAGTTGCTGAGGTGATGGGGTTGATGCAGAAATTGAACCTTCTTTGTCTATATCTGAAGTTGCTGCTAAAAGCGAAGCTGCTAAACTGCTAATATTTTCATCTACTGCTTCATTTTCATTTACAAAATTTTCATCCTCCTCCTTTTTAATAATTATTTTGGTTGATGGCTTTACAATTTTTGGTTTTCTTTTTTTCTCTACATCATTTTCCTTCATTTCTATTTCATCATCTTTATTACTCATTACTTCTGCTTCTTCTGTAATATTCGAAGTTGTTGTTTTAATTGTTACAACTTTTTTAGTTCTTTTTTTCTTTGCACTTTCGTCTTTTTCAGAAGATGTCACTGCTTGATTATCTAAAATTTTATAAATCAAATCTTGTTTCTCAAGACCTTTTATTCCTTTAATGTTTAATTGCTCTGCCATCTCCAATAACTCTGGCATCAGCATGTCATTTAGTTGTGAAATATCGTACATAAATTTTTTTTGTAAAATCAGGTGAAGAAAAAATTGGCTAAACTATGTTTTGTGTTGAAACTCTAAATGGAAACTGATTGTCTGTAGGAAAATTCTGAAGCTAATCAGTTCTTTGTTCTGCAATATTAAAATAGTTTTATTGAAATATTGATTTTTTTTATTTTTTTCATCAATTTCATATTAAAAAATCGTTATTAATGCTCTATTTTATGTTTAAAAAGTAAAAAGTAATTGCCGATTACTAAATTTGCCGAACCTAATTATGAATAACAACCTCATCCACAACGAATCAGTTGTATCGAATAGAAAAAAAATTATTGTATTAGGAAGTGGCCCTAACAGAATTGGACAAGGAATTGAATTTGATTACTGTTGTGTACATGGTATTATGGCTATTAAAGAATCTGATTTTGAAGCCATCATGATTAATTGCAACCCAGAAACTGTAAGTACAGATTTTGATATTGCCGATAAATTATATTTTGAACCTGTTTATTGGGAGCATTTATGGGAAATTATTGAATTAGAAAAACCCGATGGCGTAATTGTTCAACTTGGTGGGCAAACTGCTTTAAAACTTTCTAAAAAACTTCATGAGAAAGGCATTAAAATAATAGGCACATCTTATGATAATATGGATATTGCTGAAGATAGAGGAAGATTTAGTGACTTATTAAAAGAGTTAGATATTCCTTATCCTAATTATGGTACAGCAATTAATGCTGATGAAGCTATTGAAGTTGCCAAGCAAGTTGGTTTTCCTGTATTAGTACGCCCAAGTTATGTGCTTGGTGGTCAAAGAATGCGTATTGTAATTAATGATCAAGAATTAGAAGCTGCAGTGGTTAGTTTATTAAAACACCTTCCTGGTAATAAAATTCTTATTGACCATTTTTTAGATAGATGCCAGGAAGCAGAAGTAGATGCCATTTTTGATGGAGATGATTTTCATGTAATGGGTGTAATGGAACATATTGAACCAGCAGGTATTCATAGTGGCGATAGTAATGCAGTTTTACCAGCTTTTAATTTGTCCCCATTAATTGTTGAAACCATGGAACAGTATAGTGAAAAAATTGCCAGAGCTTTAAATATTAAAGGACTTATTAATATTCAATTTGCAATAAAAAATAATACCGTTTTTGTAATTGAAGCTAACCCAAGAGCTAGTAGAACAACCCCTTTTATTGCAAAAGCTTACAATATTCCATACATAAATATTGCAACAAAAATTATGTTGGGTGTTAAAAAACTTACAGATTTTAC
>JAYVBS010000089.1:0-3816 GCA_043750315.1 Chitinophagaceae bacterium | reverse complement strand
GTACCTTCTATTCAAATTGCTGCTGTTGCATTTTCTTTTTTAATCATTCCATCTTTTATCATTTTATACCTTAATGGTTATTTTAGTTTAAACCTACTTGAGCCAAAATATATTTTAGCAACTGCTGCAAGCAGTGCATTAGGTGTTTTGGCAACTGCTGTTGCATCGATTTTATTTTATAGCTTAATGAAAAAAGCTGGTGGGTTATTTGCTTCAACTGTAACTTATGGTATACCATTTGTAGCCATTGGTTGGGGATTATTAAATGGAGAACATATTACAGTTTTGCATTTTATTGGCTTATTTATAATTTTATGTGGTGTATATTTAGCTAATAAAAATTAATGAATCAATTAAAAAAAACTCTAGTAATTGGTGCTTCAGAAAACAAAGAACGTTATAGCAATATTGCTGTAAATTTATTACGTCAATATCAATATCCTGTAGTTGCAATAGGAAATAAAGTTGGCAAAATAAATGATGTTGAAATTGTTGTTGGCAAACCTGTATTAACAGATATTGATACAGTTACTTTATATGTTAGTGAAAAATATCAAAAAGAATATTATCAATATATTATTTCATTAAAACCCAAAAGAATTATTTTCAATCCTGGTACAGAGAATAATGAATTATTTGAATTAGCTATAGATAATAATATAAAACCAGTTGAAGCTTGTACTTTAGTTATGCTTAAAACTAAACAGTATTAAACTTACTTCCATTGCAATTTTTTAGGATAAAAACCTAACACCATGCAGCAAAAAATATCAATAAAAGTAAAGCCTAGTGAGGCTTTCAATTATTCATTTCTATCTTCAATTATTGCTGCTTCTCTTTCAATTCAAGAAAATGGCATAACAGGTTTTTACAAACTCAAAGAATCGATTGATGCCAGAAGTAAACATCAAATTTGGATTAATCTTACATTTCAAGTTTTTATTGATGAACCTTTTTTAAAAAGAGAAGTACTTAAACAACAATTACAATCTGTTAATCATCTTTCAAAATCAGTAATCATAATAGGTGCTGGACCTGCAGGATTATTTGCAGCATTAAAATTGCTTGAACATGGAATAAAACCTATCATTTTTGAAAGAGGAAAAAATGTTCGTGATAGAAGAAGAGATTTGGCAATTCTAAACAAAGAAGGTATCATCAATCCAGAATCTAATTATTGTTTTGGTGAAGGTGGTGCAGGAACTTATAGTGATGGTAAGCTTTATACAAGAAGTAATAAAAGAGGGAGCATTGATAGTATACTTAATTGTTTTGTTCAATTTGGGGCTGATGAAAAAATTTTGTATCAAGCACATCCACATATTGGAACAAATAAATTGCCTCATATTATAACTGCAATGAGAGATGCAATTATTAATCATGGAGGTGAAATTCATTTCAATAAAAAAGTTGTTGATTTTAAAATAGCAAATGATAAAATTGAAACTGTAATTACAAATGATGGAGATATAATTAAAGCTAATCAAGTAATACTTGCAACAGGTCATAGTGCACGAGATATTTATCAATTGCTTTTTCAAAAAAATATTTTAATAGAGCCAAAACCTTTTGCTTTAGGAGTTCGAATTGAACATCCACAACATGTTATTGATTCATGTCAATATCATTTGAATTCAGAAAATAATCGAGGAGAATTTTTACCACCTGCTTCTTATAGTTTGGTAGAACAAGTTGATGGGAGAGGAGTGTTTAGTTTTTGTATGTGCCCAGGAGGAATTATTGCACCAGCAGCTACAAATCCAAATGAACTTGTTGTTAATGGTTGGAGTCCAAGTAAACGAAATAATTCGTTTGCAAATAGTGGTATGGTAGTCATTGTTGAAATAAAAGACATTCAAGAACAGTGCAAAAAAAATAATATTCCATTCAATCCATTATCCATGATGAAATTTCAGCAAGAAGTTGAACAAAAAGCATTTGAATTTGGAGGGGGAAAATTTGTTGCACCTGCACAAAGAGTTGTTGATTTTTGTGATGGAAAAATTTCAACAACCTTGCCAAATTGTTCTTATTTACCAGGTATAAATTCAGCTGATTTAAAGCAAGTCTTGCCACAGTTTATTAATCAATCATTACAAAAAGGAATTAAAGCTTTTGGCAAAAGAATGAAAGGCTATTACACTAATGATGCTATTGTTGTTGCAACTGAAAGTAGAACATCATCACCAGTTAGAATTCCTAGAGATGAAAAAAATTTGCACCATCCTCAAATAAAAAATTTATTTCCTTGTGCTGAAGGTGCAGGTTATGCAGGAGGAATTGTAAGTGCTGCAATGGATGGAGAAAGGATAGCAAATAAAATAGCTACGATAATTTAAAATTTATATCCAAAAGCAATTCCAAAATAAAAAGGATTGAAACCACCACCAGCAATGACAGGATTTACTGCAGCTCGAAAAACAAATCCATTTTTTATGGGTTGTTTTCTATACCCAAAATTTAGTGTTGCAAAACTTGGTGAATTGATATCGCCAAAATCAAAAAATGGTTCATCTGCTTTTACAAAAGTATAATTCATCCCAACTTCAAAAAAGTTTTTATTGTCTCCACTTGTAATATAATTTATACCAAGTGGTACAGTAAAAACACTTTCGTATCTGTCGCCATAACCACCAATACCAATTCTACCCCCAAAACCAGAATTGCTATTTTTTGTAAATCTAGTATCATAATTAAATGATGCTAGACCAGGGCCACCTAATTCAAAATAAACTGTATTTGAAGTTGATTGAGCATTTGATGAGGTATATATTGCAGTTGAAAATATCAAAAGGAAAATTATTTTTTTCATTATTTTTTTTCAAATATATAGAGGTTCTTGTTAATATAACTTTAAATAAAAACTCCATAAACAATTAAACTAAAATTGTTTATGGAGCATCAAATTACTTTAGTAAAAATTATTTTATAAGTCCTGCAAAATGATTTACAGTGCGTACTAATTGACTTACATAACTCATTTCATTATCGTACCAACTTACAACTTTTACTAATTGTGTATCACCAACTGTTACAACTTTAGTTTGTGTTGCATCGAATAAAGAACCAAAAGTTATTCCAATAATATCAGTGCTTACTAACTCTTCTTCAGTATAACCAAAACTTTCATCACTTGCAGCTTTCATAGTAGCGTTTACTTCTTCTAATGTTGTTTTCTTTTCTAGTATTGCAGTTAACTCAGTTACTGACCCAGTAATTATTGGTACACGTTGTGCACCACCATCTAACTTTCCTTTTAGTTCAGGTAAAACCAAACCAATTGCTTTTGCAGCACCTGTACTATTTGGAACAATATTTTGTGCAGCAGCTCTTGCTCTTCTTAAATCTCCTTTAGGGTGTGGAGCATCTAAAGTATTTTGATCGTTGGTATAAGCATGAATGGTTGTCATGCTTCCAGCAAGAATAGTAAATTTATCATTTAAAGCTTTAGCCATAGGAGCCAAACAATTAGTTGTACAACTTGCACAACTTATAATTGTTTCTGAACCATCTAAAATACTATGGTTAACATTAAATACTACAGTTTTTAAATCGCCAGTTGCTGGGGCAGAAATAACTACTCTTTTTGCACCAGCTTTAATATGTGCTTCTGCTTTGTCTTTATCTGCAAAAAATCCAGTGCTTTCAATAACAACATCTACATTATGTGTACCCCATGGAATTTGTGATGGATCTTTTTGAGCATATATCTTTATTTCTTGTCCATCAACAATAATTGCATTTTCTGTAAAGGTTACTTTTTGATCAAAACGGCCTTGAGCACTGTCGTATTTTAATAAATGTGCTAAAACTTCG
>JAYVBS010000088.1:0-3820 GCA_043750315.1 Chitinophagaceae bacterium | reverse complement strand
GTGTTTTTTATTTCTGCTTTATAAATTGTTTTGCCCCAAATATTTCTTTTATAAGTACCTGAAATTTCTAAAAATGATTTTGGAGATCGTTTTTCTTTATCGGCTAAACTTTCTTTTTGTTGTTTATAATCTTCTTTATCAATTTTTTCTTCTTTTGAAGAACAGCTTGATAACACGAATGCTAATAATAATATTTTGTAAAAGAATTTCATGAAATTTAGTTTAAAAAAAATCTCGTCAAAAATATGACGAGATTTAATATAAAATATGTTGTAACAATTAAACAGCTGCTTCAGCCATTTTCTTTATATCCTTTTTTTTCTTCAACAGCATTCACATTTAAATCTCCTGGCTTAATATGTTCTGCAATAATTTGACCTGCATAAACATCTTCTCTAGGGTCTATAAAAAAGCTTCCTCTATCTTGTAATTTATCTATTGACTTATTGATAAATGAATAGATGTTGATTTTTTTAATGTGAAAAAATTAGAAACTGTCTTTCACGGCCTTATAGAAAAAATTTGTACTAATTACTACTTGTTTAAGATTGATGTAATATCAGTATAACTGTAAGGAGAATATTTGGTTGGTATGAAGCTTGCGTCTTTTTCTAACTTTAGTTTACTATCAAACAATTCATTTGCTATTATTGGAAATGTATTTATTGATGAAATCCCGTTGTAAAATTTATTTTTTATATTTTCTGGAGCAAAAATTGCATTCAGTATAAAAAACCCTTCTTTAATACCTTCAATATCATCTTTTTGAAGTTTATGATTGAAGGTTTTTCCATGATCTGATTGAATGATAATAATTGGTTTATTTTTACTATTTTCTAATATGTCAATGACACCAACCTTTACCTTGCTATTTAAATAAATCAATTGTTCTAAATATGCTTTTTTAATTTCATTTAATTTATTAGGAATATATTTTTGTTTACTTCCATCTTTTTTAAATAAAAAGGGAGAATGTGGAGAAATAAGATGCATAAAAACAAACTTTGGATTTTGAATTTTTGCTACTCTCTTAAGTTCTCCAAATGCATAATTAAATTTATTTCTAAATATTTCATATTCATGCTGATATAAATAATTAATAAATAATAATAGTATTGTAGATTCAAGAAAAGAATTAATAAATGAGTTATCTGCGGTAGCTTTCGAATTCTTTTTATTTCCTATTGCAATTTCAGATATAGATGGATTTTTATATCCATATCCAGTGTTAAAATATACATAAGTATATCCGTGATCTTTTAAAAGTTGTGTTATTTTGGAATTTCTAATATTTTTATAAAAATCTTCATCATATTTATATTTATTCGAATTTAAAAATTCAAAATTCAATGAAGAACTTAATGAAAACTTAGTTCGAGGGTAATTAGATCTAGAGTTTTCT
Organism: Chitinophagaceae bacterium; assembly: GCA_043750315.1. Taxonomy (GTDB): domain Bacteria; phylum Bacteroidota; class Bacteroidia; order Chitinophagales; family Chitinophagaceae; genus CAIVPM01. The sequence goes on along the minus strand of JAYVBS010000088.1, from coordinate 2,418 downwards.
ATGATATTAAAATTCTTTTTTTTTAGAAAATTTAAGAACTCAAAATTGCTATAGTCATAATTATTTTTTAATGCGTAAGTTGATGAATAGGCATCTAAGATTATGAAATATATGTCAGGATAATTATTCGAAATATTATTTCTAATTCTATGTTCAACTAATTCTCTATTTGAACTTTGCTTAAAAAGATTATATGCAATCAATAATAATGATTGAACATTCATTATTATGATGAAACTTATTAAAAAATTTGATAAAATTCTTTCATATTTTATTTTGTATACAATTAGATATACAATAATTGTGAATACAATGAGAAAGATGGGAATTAGAATTCGATGACTGCTTAAGATTTGGTTTAATTGTATAAATGAATAAAAAATACTGTTGTATGCTTTGCAAATCTGTCCATAATACAAGATTATAGTTGAAAGAGCAATAGTTATTAGAAAACTTTTATCATAGTTTTTTAGCCATTTGTAATTGATAAATTTTAGGATCAAAAAACTTATTGCACAAAAAGCAAGTGAAATAATAAATACATATAATAATTGATATGTAAATACATTATTAAGATTTAACCCTAATAAAAAGAAAATTTTGTAGCTATAGAATAGTAACAAAGAATAGAAATATTTATTAAAATTATTTTCAAATATTCTCATGATCTTTTTTTTGCAGTAAAAATAATTTACGTTTTGAATTTCCCAACTTCTTTTCCTGTTTTACTATGAATTTTTTTAAAAAAGCATCAATAAATGCACTTTCATTATAAAAAGATTCATTAACATTTAAATTTTTCATTAAATGTTTTACTTTAATATCTTGAATATCGATGAATTCAACGATTACATATTTACTACTAAATTTATCAATCAATTCACTTAATTGTTTAAAAGAAATACTATTTGATATTAATAAATGATGTGTTATTGCTAATGCAAAGACCATTTCACATTTTAATCTTTTGTAAATTCCATCAATTTCTTTGTTTAATAATCCAATGTTCGGAGAGGGTTCTACTAAATTACAAACTAATGTAGTTATATTGTCTATTTTATTTTTTTTGATCTCACTTTCAATTTCATCAACACAAGCTTCATCATAATCTAAAGCAATTACCTTTTCTGCATAATTTGCTGCAATAAAGCTAAAATCTCCAATATTTGCTGCTAAATCTAACACAGAATTAGGTTTAATAATTTCTAACCATTCACTAATTATTCTTTTTTTATCACTCAAATATTCTTGAGATTCAATGTCGTTCTCGTAATATCCAACCCAATGCTGATTGAATTGATATGGTTTATTCCATTTTGAAACAGTATTAAAGATTATTGTAAATAGTGACTTTATTTTTTTTATTGAGAATCCTTTTATACTATAGCTTTGAACCTCAAATATTTCTTTTTTTCCAAGATACTTAGCGTGTAAATGTATATTTAAGAGTATCGTTAAATTAAACCAAGATTTTGTAGATAATTGCTTACTTATAAAATTTAAAGGCAACCCTCTTAAATTGGCAATTGTTAATTTAGACCATTTTGCACCATTGTAATACATTAAGGCAAAGGGTCCAAGAAATTCTTCACAAAATTGTCTGTATGCAATCCATTTATCATTCTCTTTAAAGAATATAAAAGAACTTGTGTCAAACATTATAGCTTTCCCACTTTGTAAATAGAAATTATAAGGAGATGCATCCTTTAATATCATTCCATACTTAATTGCTATATTGTTAATTTTCAAGTAAGTTGAAATTGCTTTTTTCCATTGTATAAATGACCATTCAAATGGATAACTCTGAAATGGTATTTGGATAGGAAGGAGTAGTTTGTATATTTTAGGATCTTTCGTGTCAATTTCAATTTCCTGATGTTGAATTAGTAGCCCCTTTTGAATCAACTCAATATACAAGCCCGATTGCATTAAGTGATCGTATTCTGCTTTATATTGATTAAAAATATATCTATAATAGAAGGATTCTTTTTTTACAACTCTTGCAACTTTATCTCTGAATGAGATATAATTTGTTTCAATCATTATTAGTCAATGATATTAATGTCTTCTTCTTCTTCCTTTTTCTTACCAAATTTGTATTTAAAAAAAGCCAGAATTCTTTTGAAAAATATAATTATTGTTAGAAATCCTGATAATATTGCTTGAAATAACAGACTTCCTGTACCCGGGTCTATGTAAAGAAGGTTTTGAATCATTATTTAATTAAATTTGTTAAAAAGTATTATTATATATTTCAATTATACGCAATAGTAATGTATTAGATTAATACCTATCATAAATTAATAAATACTTTTTTGGAAGTACTTAATTTTATTAAAAAAAATCTCATCAAAAATATGACGAGATTTAATATAAAATATTTAGAACGAGTTAAACCGCTGCTTCAGCCATTTTTTT
>JAYVBS010000087.1:0-3828 GCA_043750315.1 Chitinophagaceae bacterium | reverse complement strand
AGTTAATGAGGGTTATAAACGATCATTAGCACCAGTATTAGATGCCCACGTTACAATATTTCTAACGGCTGCTATCTTATTCATTTTTGGGTTAGGTCAAATTTTAGGATTTGCAACTACACAAATGTTAGGTATTGCCCTAAGTTTATTTTGTGGAATACTAGTATCAAGATTAATTACTGATATGTATGCAGATGAAAAGAAAGGTCGTCATTTCCAATATTTCACAGCAGTTTCTAAACGTATTTTTAAACACGCATCCTTTAAATTTATTGAATATAGAAAGTATGCATATGGATTATCAATTGTTGTTTTAGCATTTGGTATTGCATCTTTATTCAATGGTTTCGATGAAGGTGTTGAATTTGCAGGTGGTAGAAGTTATACAATTAAATTTGATAAGAAAATCTCACCAGATGAAGTTAGAGAAGAATTAAAAAATGCTTTTGCTGGAGAAAGCCCTATAGTAAAAACAATTGGTACCGATGGTAAAAAAATGAATATTACTACAGCTTTTAAAATTAAAGAAGCGGGTTTAAAAGTGGATGCTGTTGTTGAACAAGCTTTATTTCTTGGATTAGAAAAACACCTTCCGGCAAATACTACTTTTGCTAAATTTTCTACATATCATAAAGAAAGTTCTCAAACTGTTTTGCCAAGCATTTCTGCAGATTTAAAGAAAGGAGCTATTAAGGCTGGCATTTTTGCAATTTTAATTATTTGTTTATATATTTTTATCAGATTTAGAGACTGGCGTTATAGCTTAGGAACCATTGTTGCTTTATTGCATGACGTTTGTGTAACATTAGCTGTATTCTCATTTTGTAGAGAGTTTGTATCTTTCCCATTAGAAATTGACCAACATTTTATTGCAGCATTATTAACTGTAATTGGTTTCTCAATGAACGATACAGTTATTGTTTATGATAGAATTAGAGAAGATTCTAGATTGTATCCAACCATGCCTAAAGAACAAGTAATCAATAGAGCCATAAACGAAACTTTAAGTCGTACAATTATGACTTCATTAACGGTTTTCATTACTATCTTAATATTATTTTTATTTGGTGGAGAAGTTACAAAAGGATTCTCTTTTGCAATGTTAGTTGGGGTTATAACTGGTACATATTCTTCAATATTTGTGGCTGCACCTATTTTAGTTGATTTTGCAAAAAGTAAACCTTTAGGAAGAATTGAAACTAAGAAAAAGTAATAAAAAAATAATTTGAATTTTTAATAGGCTTTGCAATTGCAAAGCCTATTTTTTGTTTGTACATTTTTATTATAATCACATTAGTAGTTACAGATATTTATGGCAAACAAATCATACAACAAAATGTAAGTGTAGAAGTAGGGTCTAACAACACTAAACTTAATGTTGACAGATTATCTTCTGGTATTTATATCTTGAGATTGATTTCATCTAAGTCAAATGAAATTTCTACATTGAAATTTGTTAAACAATAAGTTTAAATTGTTCAACATAACTAAAACCGCCTCATTTTTGAGGTGGTTTTTTATTTTTAAAATAGCAACATGAATTATTTAGAAATTAACATTGAAACAAATCTGGAAGAAATTCAAGAACTTTTAATTTCTCAACTTAATGAAATTGGCTATGATGGATTTCAACAAGCAAGTGATTCACTAATTGCAATTATTGTAGAAAGTGAATTTAATGAAAGTGATTTAGTAAAATTATTAGAGACTCATCAACTTAAATTTTCAAAAAAAATCATTCCTCAGCAAAACTGGAATGCTTTGTGGGAATCAAATTTTGAACCTATTGCTGTTGATGATTTTGTTGGAGTAAGAGCAGCTTTTCATCAACCAATAAAAAATGTGCAACACGAAATCATCATTACTCCAAAAATGAGTTTTGGTACTGGTCATCATGCTACAACTTTTTTAGTAATGCAATTAATGCAAAACATCAATTTTAAAAATAAAACAGTTTTTGATTTTGGCACTGGCACAGGAATACTTGCCATACTTGCAGAAAAATTAGGAGCAATAAATATTTTGGCAATTGATTATGATGATTGGTGTATTGAAAATGCAAATGAAAATATCATCCAAAATAATTGCACGAGAATTGAAATTGTAAAAGCAGATCATGCATCTGTTGAAAAATCATTTGATATAGTAATTGCAAATATTAATAGAAATATTATTGAAGATAATTTTCTTTCTTTAATTCAATCAGCAAATAATAATGCAGTAGTTCTTTTAAGTGGGTTATTAACTACAGATGAAGTAATAATACTACAATTATCAACAAAATACAATTGGAAACATCAAAAAATTGTTGAAAAAGCTGGTTGGATTGCAATACAATTCACTAAACAATAACCATTTAACTGAATGTTAAAAACTGTATTAAAAAAATTATTAATTTAATGTCATAGGTTATATTTGCACCCCGTTCAACAGACAGAAATAAATTATGGATGAAATACTTCTTATCATATTAGCTTACTTAATTGGTTCTATACCAACAGCTGTTTGGATAAGTATACATTTCTTTAATATAGATATTAGAGATTATGGTAGTGGTAATGCTGGTGCAACAAATACCTTTAGAGTTTTAGGAAAAAAATGGGGTACCATTGTTATGGCTGTTGATATTTTGAAAGGTGTTGTAGCTACTTCACTTTACTTATTAATGTCTCATTATGGTACCAACGAACTACACAGAACTAATTTTATGATTGGTTTAGGATTGGCTTCTGTATTAGGACATGTATTTCCTATTTGGGCAAATTTTAAAGGTGGTAAAGGTGTTGCAACTTTATTCGGAATGGCATTGGCCATACAACCTATTGTAGCATTGCTATGTATAATAGTTTTTTTATTAGTACTATTTCTTACTCGTTTTGTTTCTTTAAGTTCCATTTTGGCTGGAGTAGCTTTTATGGTGTTCATTTTATTTATTTACAATGCTCAGGAACCATTATATAGAGGCTTTGCAATTATTGTTGCTTTAATGGTGATCCTTACTCATCAAAAAAATATTAGTCGTATTTTAAATGGTACAGAAAGTAAAGTGCCTATCTTAAAACATAGAGATAAAAAACGACAAAGAAATCATTAATACATTGTTTCAATTAAATTTATTTTAAAGCTCTATGAAAAATATACACTCAAGTATAAGAGCTTTTGTTTTATCTGTGATTGATATTTTCTATCCCCCGTTTAAAAAAATAATGCCCATACAAACTTTTCGTTATGCAGCTTGTGGTGGTGCTAATACTTTACTAGACATTTGTTTATTTGTTATTTGTAATGAGTGGGTGTTACATAAACTACCTTTGCATATTGCTTCAAACATTTATGTGAGCTCTTATATTGCTTCTTTTTTATTTAGCTTTTGCTTTTCTTTTCCTATTGGTTTTTATTTAAACAGATATGTTGTTTTTCCAATTGCTAATTCAGAAGCCAAAGAACAACTAGTGAAATACTTTGTAGTAGTAATGTTTTGCTTAGTACTGAATTATGGCTTTATGAAATTCTTTGTTGAATTTTTTAAATGGAATGCCAACTTTTCAAAAGTTATTACGACGGTATTTGTAGTGTTGTTTAGTTATCTTGCACAAAAGCACTTTACCTTTAAGCTAAAAGATGGCACTGAATTGATTGATGAATTGCATTTGTAAAGATTATGTTGCTGTACCCACAAAATACTTTAACTCAGCTCGAGTTCGATAAAATAAAAAAACTCTTATTACATTATTGTCAAACCGAATTTGCAAAAAATAGAGTTGAGCAATTAAGAATTCATACTCATATTAAGTACATAGACACTCAAATCAATCAGACAAATGAGTT
>JAYVBS010000086.1:0-3829 GCA_043750315.1 Chitinophagaceae bacterium | reverse complement strand
AATTGATTTATATCCAGTGCATCTACAAATGTTTCCATCAATCATTTTAATTGCATCTTCATAATTTGATTGATTTGTACTCATTACAAAACCTGTTAGAGACATTACAAAACCTATGGTACAAAAACCACATTGTGTTCCATTTGCATCAACCATTGCTTGTTGCACTGGAGTTAATTCGTTTTGATTAATTCCCTCAATACTTACAATATGCTTTCCTTGAGCATTTGCTAAAGGCATCAAACAGCTAGTTATATTTCGATAAACTAATTGATTGTTTTCAAAAGCACCAACTAAAATAGTACATGCACCACAATCTCCTTCTCTGCATCCAATTTTTGTTCCAGTTAATCTCTTTCTATATCTTACAAAATCCAATACAGTAGAGCCTTCTGGTTCATTAGTTTGAATTAATTGATTATTTAAAATAAATTCTATCATTAATAATTTATTTTAAAATTACTGTTAACCCATTTACTAAAAGCTTCATTGGCTTCATTTCTTAAAAGTTGTTTTGTAAATAATTTTCTTTCCGAAATTGGTTTTGCAATTTCCTCGTAAATAAATTTATCATCAAACTCAATTGCAGCAGCATCTTCTTTATTATTGGCATAAAATAATTTATCGGGTCTAGCCCAATAAATTGCACCTAAACACATAGGGCAAGGTTCACAAGAGGTATATATTTCGCAGCCATTTAATTGAAATGTTTTTAATATTCTGCAAGCTTCTCGTATTGCAACCACTTCAGCATGTGCAGTTGGATCATTATTTGTTGTAACATGATTTACACCTCGAGCAATTATTTTTCCATCTTTAACTATTACTGCACCAAAGGGTCCACCATTTTTACTAACAACATTTTGTATAGAGAGTTGAATGGCTTCTCTCATAAAATCTTCTTCACTCATCATCAGAACAGTTTTTTATTTGGTTAAATTCATCCAAAAAGTAATTGATAAAGATATAAAAAAAGTTAGTTAGTGTTGTTAAGAAAAGAAATGTTAGTAATTTTAATTTTCTCAACCTATTATACTTTGAATACTATTAACCTGAGAAATTATTTTAAAAATGATGAGGAAAGAATTAGTGTAATTCAACGACTCACAGCACTTTGGGCTTTTGCTGAAAGTGGCTTGGGTGGTGTGTTACATGCATTACAAGTTCCATTTACTGGATTAATTGTTGGTGGAATTGCAATGATAATTATTACCTTAATTGCTACCATTTCGAAGCAATTTTTTAATGATTTAGTGAAAGCTTTTTTAGTAGTTGTAGTAGTTAAACTAACAATTAGTCCTTACACACCAATTACAGCTTATGTTGCTCTATTGTTTCAATCTATGTTAGGGTACTTTATTTATCAATTTTTCAGCATTAATTTCATCAGCATTTTTTTCTTTTGTTGCATTGCAATGCTAGAATCTGCTTTGCAAAAAATTTTGTTACTCGTATTATTCTATGGTAAGAATTTATATATAGCAACTAATGATTTTATAAATTTTATTTTAAAGCAATTTTCTATTGAAACAATTGATGCAAGCTTATTAATATTGGTTTCATATCTCATTATTTATTTTTTGGGTGGAATTTTCATTGCTATAGTTACAAATAAAATAATTCACTCCCCCTTAAATAGAATTGTTTTAGAGCATGTACAAATAGAAAATCTTTCAATTGAAAAAAAGAAAAAAAATAAACAACCACTAACTTATTTAATTCTTGCAATATTACTTGCAATGTGCATTTATTTTTTCAACAAAGAAAAATCTACCAATTTTAAAATTTTATACTCTTTAGTTTTTAGTTTTTCTGTTATTGTGTTTTGGTATTTTATTCTAACACCTTTTTTTACAAAGCAAGTTTCTAAATTTTTAAAAACTAAAGAATATAAATTAAAGGAAGACATTCATGCCACATTAAATTTTATTCCAACACTTCAAAATATTATTAAAATATCTTGGCAGCTAACAAAAGCTGATAAAGGATTGTATAGAATTAATGCCTTTGTAACTATTGTATTTAGTTGGATCATCTTACATCAGCATCAACCAGTTTTAGAAAGTAAATGTTAAACATTATTATTTTTTCTAAACCTATTCATAGTGGCAAATCAACAGCTCTATTGAATTGGACAAAGCAACAACAAAACTGTTATGGAATTTTAATGCCAGAAATCAAAGGATTAAAATCATTTTATGATATAAACAATCAAGAATATTTTGAAGCAGAAATTTTTGAAAACAACAAGGCTACAATCAAAACTCAAACTATAGGAAAGTATATTTTCAATAGTGGATCATTTAATAAAGCCAATAAAATAATTGTTGATGCTTATCAAAAAGAAAATGATTTTATTATTATTGATGAAATAGGAAGGTTGGAATTAATACAAAAAGGATTTTTTGAAAGTCTTCAATTCATCCTTCAATCATCATCTCCCAAAAAAAATCTCTCACTATTATTGGTAGTGAGAGATACGTTACTAAATGAAGTTATAATTTTTTTTCAAATCAAAAAATATCATTTAATTCAACAGCTAGATGAAATAGAAAAGTTAATTACTTAATCTTGTTCAGCATAACTTTCAATAGGCTCGCAAGTACAAATTAAATTTCTATCCCCATGTGTATTATTTACTCTTGCAACACTTGGCCAAAATTTATTTTGTGCCACATAATATAATGGGAATGCAGCTTGCATACGAGTATAAGGTTTGTTCCATTCATCAGCACAAACAACTGCTTGAGTATGAGGAGCATTTTTTAAAGCATTATTTGCTTTATCATTAGAACCAGATTCAATATTTTTTATCTCATGATAAATAGCTATCAATGCATCACAAAATCTATCTAACTCAGCTTTATCTTCACTTTCTGTTGGTTCAATCATAATGGTTCCTGCAACAGGGAAACTCATTGTTGGTGCATGAAAACCATAATCAATTAAACGTTTGGCAACATCTTCTGCTTCTACTCCTGCTGATTGTTTAAATGGTCTTAAATCAACAATAAATTCATGAGCACATGTTCCATTTTTTCCAGTGTAAAGAATTGGATAAAATTTCTCCAATCTCGCTTTCATATAATTAGCATTTAAAATAGCATACTCTGTTGCTTTTTTAACACCATCAAATCCTAACATTTTAATGTAGGCATAACTAATTAATAAGATAGATGTAGAACCATATGGTGCAGCAGAAACGGCAGAAAATCCGTTGACTGTCGACTGTCGACTGTCGACTGCAAAATGTGAAGGTAAATGTTTTGCTAAATGTTGTCTCACACAAATTGGACCCATGCCAGGACCACCACCTCCATGAGGAATAGCAAAAGTTTTATGCAAGTTTAAATGACAAACATCTGCACCAATAATTCCTGGAGAAGTTAATCCTACTTGAGCATTCATGTTTGCACCATCCATATAAACTTGTCCACCAAACTCATGAACAATTTTACATATTTCGACAATACCTTCTTCAAAAACACCATAAGTACTTGGGTAGGTAACCATCAAAGCACCTAAAGTATCTTTATATTGTTCGGCTTTTAATTTTAAATCTTTAATATCAATCGTTCCATCTTCATTACTTTTTACTACAACTACTTTCATACCTGCCATTACTGCACTTGCAGGATTTGTACCATGTGCAGAAATTGGAATCAATACAATATTTCTGTGTGTATTATTATTGGCTTTATGGTATGCCATTATAGTTAACAAACCTGCATACTCACCCTGAGCACCACTATTAGGTTGTAAACTACAAGCATCAAATCCTGTTATTACATTTAAGTATTGAGCTAAATCATCAATAATTTTTTTATAA
>JAYVBS010000085.1:0-3852 GCA_043750315.1 Chitinophagaceae bacterium | reverse complement strand
TACTTTGCAATTTTTCAAATATTTACGATGATGGGAAAGAAAGAGATGAGAATAGGAATATTAAGAATTAACATTTTAAACCAAAACTAAATAAAATCAATAGTTAGTTTTGCTAATAAAATATTTCATGAAGTTTTTATATTACATTATTCTTCTACTCTTAACATTATCATCATGTAGAAAACCTCAAGGATTTGATTACAGGGATGTAAAGAATATTAAATTAGAAAATTTGGGTTTTGATTCAACAATATTAAAAATGGATTTAGTGTATTTTAATCCGAACAACTTTGGTGTTACACTAAAAAATATAGATTGTGAAATTTATGTCGACAAAAAATATTTAGGCCATTATTATTTAGACACTTTAATGGAGATTGAAAAAAAATCAGAATTCGCATTACCTTCTACTATAAAAATAAGTATGAAAAATATTTACAAAAATGCCTTAAATTTTCTCTTTAGTAACGAGGTAGAATTGAATGTAAAAGGCACAACAAAAGTGAGTAAATTTGGTATTACAATTACTGTTCCTTTTGATTATTTAAATACACATAAAATAAGTTTATAATAAGCCAACATTCAGCTATAACATGTATTTCAGTGTTTCAACTATACGGATTTTTTTTTAGTTATCCAAATAATTATACCTAATTTTTATAATATGTTAAAATGCTTGTTAACAAATAAAATATTGTTTATTTTTGCAGACACTATTTGGTAACCCACATAATAAATTGTGAATATGTCGAATTTAAGTTTGTTTGAAAAACTTCAGTTAGTTGATGAGAACAGTATGCTAATTCAAGGGCTTCCTTCTTCAATTGAAAAACAATTTGCAAAATTATCGTATGCAAAAAATGTTACCCCTTTAGTTAAAAAAAGAAAAGTAGATTTTGCTTTAGTTTTTGCTGTAAATCAAACCCAGTTAGTAAATATTATGAATGATGTTTTACCAGCTTTACACAATAACAGTAAGTTATGGATTGCTTATCCTAAAGTTACTAGTAAAATTGTAAGTGATTTAAATAGAGAAAGCAGCTGGGATTATTTTACTCAAAAAGAATATGAAGGTGTTAGTTTAATAGATTTAGATCATATGTGGAGTGCCATGCGTTTTAAGATGAATGGAACTACATCTACAATAATTTCTTCTGAAATAAAAGTTAATAAAGAAGAAAAAGTTGAAGTAAAAAGTGTTGGATTCGATAAAAAATTAACTGCAATACCTACTTTTTTAGAAAAAGCATTTAACAAACATAAACAAGCAAAAGAAATTTTTAGTGCTTTACCTGTTTCTCATCAAACTGAATATGTTGTTTGGATAGAAGGTGCAAAAAAAGATGAAACAAAACAACGCAGATTAGATTCTATTATTGAAAAATTAATGGCAAATCAATAATTTATTTGAACTAAATTTTAATATAAAAAGAGGCGTTCAATTGAATTGAACGCCTCTTTAATTTTGTATATTTTAATTGTTCTAACTTAGTTTTTCTACTTGAATATAGCTAAGCTCAACAGGTGTACTTCTACCAAATATTTTAACTGAAACTTTTAATTTCTTTTTCTCATCTGTAACCTCTTCAATAACACCATTAAAATCATTAAATGGACCTTCAATAATTTTAATTGTTTCACCAACAATAAATGGTTCGCTAATTGAAACACCAATATCATTCATCTCATCTACTTTGCCTAACATTTTATTTACTTCTGCTTTTCTCAAAGAAATAATATTTCCTTTAGATCCTTTACCATCAGTTAAAAAATGCATGATATTGCTTATATTACTGATATGTTGAACAATATCGTCACTTAATTTCCCATTTTCAACTTCAAGCATTACATAACCAGGAAAATAATTTTTTTCACGCATAACTTTTTTACCATTCTGCACTTTATATACTTTTTCCATTGGTAAAAAAACTTGTTTCACAATAGTAGTCCAACCATTTCTAGCAATATCCTTATCTAAATACTCCTTCACACTACGTTCTTTACCACTCACAACACGCAAAACGTACCATTTAGTTTCTTTTTGATTTTCTACAACAACTTCTTCTGACATTTTTAATTACTTAAAATAGTTTATAAATAAGTTTTAATAATTGGTTGCTGCTAAAGTCCATTACAAAAATTAATGCTGTAATAATTATAGTGGCTACTAATACAATTATTGTACTTTGTTGTAACTGAAGCCATGTTGGCCAGGTTACATTTTCTACCAATTCTTGATAGCTTTCTTTAAAATAAGTCGAAATTTTATTCATCATAAATTGTTTAATTTCTCAAGCTCATAGTTTAAATATTAAAACATAAACAGTTTGAACTCCAAATTTGGTAACTAATCAGCACGGGTACTAGGATTCGAACCCAGATCAAAGGTTTTGGAGACCCGTATGCTACCGTTGCACCATACCCGTAATTTAATCTAATTTAGATTAATTAAGAACTTCTTTTTAAAAGCAAAGTACCCAAGCTTTCGCCTAAGTACTTTGCAAATATACATTACACTTTAAAAGTCATCGGTTAAGATGATGATAAAGATTATTATTTAATGATTTCTGTAACTTGACCAGCACCTACAGTTCTCCCACCTTCACGAATAGCGAATTTTAATCCTTTATCCATTGCAATTGGTTGAATCAATTTAACAGTGAGGTTAATGTTATCACCAGGCATAACCATTTCAGTTCCTTCTGGTAAAGTACACTCACCTGTAACGTCTGTAGTTCTGAAATAGAACTGAGGACGATATTTATTAAAAAATGGAGTATGACGACCACCTTCATCTTTGCTTAATACGTAAACTTCACCCTTAAACTCAGTATGAGGAGTAATTGATTTTGGAGCACAAATTACCATACCACGACGGATTTGAGATTTCTCAATTCCACGTAATAATAAACCTGCATTATCTCCTGCTTCACCTCTATCTAATAATTTTTTAAACATCTCAACACCTGTAACAGTACTACTTTGGTTAGCTTCTTGCAATCCTACAATTTCAACTGCTTCACCAACTTTAATGATACCTCTTTCAATTCTTCCTGTTGCAACTGTACCACGACCTGTAATTGAGAATACATCCTCAACACTCATTAAGAATGGTTGATCGATAGGACGTGGAGGTAAAGGAATAAAGCTATCAACTGCTTCCATTAATTCATCAACTTTAGCAACCCATTTTGGGTCTTCAGCTAATGCACCAGTAGCAGAACCTTGAATTATTGGAGTGTTTTCTCCATCAAAACCATTTTTTGTTAAGATTTCACGAATTTCCATTTCTACTAACTCAAGTAATTCAGCATCTTCTACTAAATCAACTTTGTTCATAAAAACTACCATGCTAGGAACGCCTACCTGACGAGCTAATAAGATATGCTCTCTTGTTTGAGGCATAGGGCCATCTGTTGCAGCAACCACTAATATTGCACCATCCATTTGAGCGGCACCTGTAATCATGTTCTTTACATAATCAGCGTGACCAGGACAATCAACGTGTGCATAGTGACGGGCAGCTGTAGCATACTCAACGTGAGCTGTATTAATAGTGATACCCCTTTCTTTTTCTTCAGGTGCACCATCAATCTCATCATAGTTTTTCTTTTCCGCCAAACCTTTTTTAGACAAAATATCGGTTATAGCGGCGGTCAAAGTTGTTTTACCATGGTCAACGTGACCAATAGTACCAACGTTAACGTGGGGTTTATCCCTTTTAAAATTCTCTTTTGCCATTTTTATTTGATTTTAATATTTGATTTTAAAAATTTTTATTTTATCTGCAACAATCTCTATTTAAAGAGACTGATTAATCTCTTGAATGAGCTGTGGATGAGAATTGAGTCA
>JAYVBS010000084.1:0-8979 GCA_043750315.1 Chitinophagaceae bacterium | reverse complement strand
TGTGGGATATGCAAATGGGTTATGCCAGATTAAATAAATTAGAATTGGCAGAAGCAATATCATCTTTTGAAAAATACATCACAAATTTTAAAGGTAATTTTTATGTAAAAGACGTTTATCAAAAAATCAGTTGGGCTTATTATTTACAAGGCAATACGTTTGCTGCTCAAAAAGCAAGAGATGCTGTTTTACAAAAAGGAAACACGAATTCAGATGCCGATAAACAAGCATTAAAAGAGGCAAAAAATAGTCAATGGCCTAATATTATTTTACTAAAATCTCGATTGTTGAATGATGGTGGATATCATATTGATGCATTGGCTTTGTTGCTGAATAAGACAATAAATAGTTTTGAGAAAGTTGAAGAACAATTAGAATTTGTATATCGCTTAGGCAGAATTAATGACGATTTACATAAAGAAATCGAAGCCATTAAATATTATAAGCAAGCCATTGCTTTAGGTGAATTTAGAAAAGAATATTATGCTGCAAGAGCGGCTTTACAAATAGGAAATATTTATGAAAATCAACTAAATAAAACCGAAGCTATTAAATATTATAGCCATTGTTTAGCAATGGGTGATCATGACTATAAAAGTTCATTAGATCAAAGAGCAAAAAGTGGTATTGCTCGTTGCAAAGGAGAATAAAGTAGCAGATTTATCTTGAAAATTTCAATAGATACATCATCTTCGTATTAGATATTTTTACTGCTCATGTTGCAAAGTTTACACATACAGAATTATGCTATAATCGATAAAATTGAAATTGATTTTAGTAATAACTTAAATATTATTACTGGTGAAACAGGGGCTGGTAAAAGTATATTAATAGGAGCATTAAGTTTAATCTTGGGAGAAAGAGCAGATAGTTCAGTGTTAGTTGATAACAAAAAAAAATGTTTCATAGAAGGTATTTTTTCTGTAGATAATAAATCACAAGTTCAAATATTTTTACAAGAAAACGATTTAGATATTAGTTCAAATTTATTACTTAGAAGAGAAATTTCGAACAATGGAAAAAGCAGGGCTTTCATTAACGATACACCTGTTAATCTGCAACAATTAAAATCGTTGGCTTCTTTACTTGTTGATTTACACCAACAATTTGATACACTAGAATTAAGTGATAGTTATTTTCAAAGAGAAGTTTTAGATGCATTGGCAGAAAATGAAAAACATCTTCTTAAATACTCATCAATTTATAAAAAATGGATTGAGACTAAAAAACAATTGGAAGCCTTACAACAGCAACAAAATAATTTTCAAAAAGAATTCGATTACCATCAATTTTTATTTAATGAGTTAGATGAACTTGGATTGAAAGAAAATGAATTAGAAAATTTAGAAATTGAACTTAAAATTTTAAACAATAGTGAGGGCATTAAGTCTTCATTAAATAAAGTTTATTTCGAATTAAAAGGTGCAGAACAACCTGTAGTTACTACACTAAAACAAGCTATTCAACAATTACAACAATATTGTGAAGTACACAAAAGCATGGCTGTTTTAATAGAAAGATTAACTAGCACTCAAATAGAATTAATTGATATTGCAGCAGAAATTGATTCTATAAATGATTCAGTTGTATATGATGAAGAAAGAATTCAAATTATAAACGATAAATTAACAATTGGCTATAAACTTTTAAAAAAACATAACGTTAACCATACTAATGAACTGATTGTAATTCAAGAAAAGTTAGCACAAAAATTGAAAGCAGTTTTAGACATTGAAGAACAAATTAAATTAAAGCACATTGAAACTGAAACTTTATTGAAAGAAGTAGATCAGCTTGCTGAAATTATTTCTCAAAACAGAAATAAACAAGCTACTCCTTTTTCAGAAAAAGTGAATGCCCTTTTGAAAAATGTAGGCATGCCCAATGCCTTAATTAAAGTTGATTTAAATCAATCTGTATTAAACGATTTCGGAAAAGACCAAATTGATTTTTTATTCGATGCCAATAAAAGTAACAAATTTGAACCTATACGAAAAGTAGCAAGTGGTGGTGAACTCAGTAGATTAATGTTATGTATAAAATCTCTTGTTGCTCAAAAAATAAATTTGCCTACTTTAATTTTCGATGAAATAGACTCTGGAATAAGTGGTGAGGCTGCAAAGCAAGTGAGTGTTATTATGCAAGACTTATCACAGAATCGCCAAATTATTTGCATTACACATCAACCACAAATTGCTGCAAAAGCCAATACACATTTATTTGTTTATAAAGAAATGGTTGATGAAAAAATAAAAACAAATATAAAAAAATTGTCAGTAAACGAAAGAACAGAAGCCATTGCAAAAATGTTGAGTGGAGAAAACCCAAGTACAGCTGCAATAACCAGTGCAAAAGAAATGATGCAAAATAATTAATATGTCTATTGAAGATGCATATAATCATTGGTCTGCTATTTACGATTCTAATGAAAATAAAACTAGAGACCTTGAAGCAAAAGCTATAAGAAAAATGTTATCTCGATTTACGTTTCAAAACATTTTAGAAATAGGTTGTGGCACAGGAAAAAATACAGAGTGGTTAAATACTAAATGCAAATCACTTGTTGCTGTTGACTTTTCTGAAAAAATGTTAGTTAAAGCAAAAGAAAAAGCACCGCTGCAGAATGTAAGTTTTATTCAAGCAGATATTGCAAGTGACTGGAAATTCTCAAGTCAACAATTTGATTTAGTAACAGCCAGTTTAGTTTTAGAACATGTTGAAGACTTGAGTCACATTTTTAAACAAGCTTTTCAAAAGTTAGAAAATACCGGATTTTTTTATATTGGAGAATTGCATCCATTTAAGCAATATCAGGGTAGCAAAGCAAGATTTGAAACAAATAAAGGGGTACAAGTTTTAGAATGTTATACTCATCAAATTTCAGAATTTATTTTAACAGCTTTGCAAAATAATTTCACCCTTTATCATATAGAAGAATTTTTTGATGAAGCTGATGAAAATAGTGTTCCAAGAATATTATCCATGTTATTTAAAAAATAATTTATTAAACTTTAATTATGAGAATTATTTCATACAACACTAATGGCATAAGAGCTGCTATTAAAAAAGGATTTATTGATTGGCTTAAAACTCATCCTGCAGATATTATTTGTATTCAAGAAACGAAGGCACAACAATCAGATGTTAATCTAAGTGAGATTGAAAAATTAGGGTATCAACATCATTGGTTTTCTGCACAAAAAAAAGGGTATAGTGGCGTTTGTGTTTTATCTAAATTAAAAGCAGATAAAATTTTTATTGGCAATGGCTTCGAAATGAGTGATGCAGAAGGAAGAGTGATTCGTTTAGATTTTGGCGATATTACATTATTCAATTGTTATTACCCTTCAGGGACAAGTGGTACAGAACGACAAACTTATAAATACCAATGGCTTAAAGAGTTTCAAGGTTTTGTAAATGAGTTAAAAAAAACAAGAAAAAAAATTATTATTTGTGGCGATTATAATATTGCTCATAAAGAAATAGATATTCACGATCCCAAAGGCAACAAAAATTCAAGTGGATTTTTACCAGAAGAACGTGCATGGATGGATGAATTTTTAGCTTCTGGATTTATTGATACTTTTCGATATTGTAATCCAACAACAGCTCATTCATATAGTTGGTGGAGTCAACGTTTTCCAAGTGTACGATTACAAAATAAAGGTTGGAGAATTGATTATATTTGTGTGTCAAAAACCTTAGAAAACAATATAAAATCTGCAAGTATTTTTCCAGATGTAAAACATAGTGATCATTGTCCTATTTATTTAGAGTTGAAAGATTAGGAATACGCATCTTTCTAAATTCACCAAAGCTTACATTTGCAGCCAATCAACATTAATGGCTTTATTTAAAAACAGAAAAGATTCAGCAAGTGAGATGAATTTCATAGATCATCTTGAAGCATTACGAACGCATATTGTTCGAAGTGTTGCTGCAATTCTTATTTGTGCAATTGTATTTTTTATTTATAGAAATTGGATTTTTGATAATATCATTACTGGCCCTTTAAATCACGATTTTATTACTTATCGATTATTTTGTAAAATAAGTAGCTTGTTGCAATTAGGCGATGCATTATGTATGCAACCTGTTGAAGTTAAAATGCAAAGTAACACTTTTGGGGGTCAACTATTTAGTACAATAACTATGTGTTTTATGGGGGGCGTAATGGTTTCGTTCCCTTTTATATTTTGGCAGTTTTGGAGTTTTGTAAAACCAGCATTAAAAGAAAAAGAAGTTCAATCTACTAGATTTGTAATTTTTTGGGTTTCATTTTTTTTCTTTTTGGGGTCTTTGTTTGGTTTTATGATTTTGGGTCCTTTTACATTTAATTTTTTAGCAAGTTTTCAATTAGGCACACAACATCTTATAGATACCAGACCAACCCTATCAGATTATTTTGATAATTTAACTAGTTTAACTGTTGGTTGTGGCTTAGCATTTGAACTACCAGTGATTGCATGGGTGCTAACAAAAATTGGGCTCATCACACCCAAATTTTTAAAAGATATTCGTAGGTATGCGGTTGTTGTTATTCTAATTGTTGCTGCTATAATAACACCAAGCCCAGATATTAGCAGTCAGTTGATTGTTTTTATTCCTTTGATGAGCTTATATGAATTGAGTATTATTATTTCTGCAAGAGTGTATAAAGAAGAGTTGAAGAAAGAAGAAGAATGGAGTTAATTTAAAAAATAGTTTATGAAATTAGTAACGTATTTAACAAAAAATGGCCACGATCAATTAGCATTTTTGCATGATAATAAATTATTTAATGCAGATGAAGTGCATCCTGATTTGCCAAGAACCATGTCGATGTTTTTACAATATTGGGAAGATTTATTTCCTATAGCACAAGGCATGAATGAAGCCATTGTTGATGGAAGAATTACAGGACCCATTGCTGCAAATTTTTCAGAAGCACAAATATTAGCTCCCGTTCCTTTTCCTACAAGTTGTAGGGATGGATATGCATTTCGTCAGCATGTGGCATCTGCAAGAAAAAATAGAGGAGTTGATATGATTACTGAATTCGATCAGTATCCAATATTCTATTTTACTAATCATAATAGCATTCAAGGACCAGGAGATATTGTTTGTATGACAGATCATTTTGAAAAATTAGATTTCGAATTAGAAGCTGCAATTGTTGTTTGTAAAACAGCAAGAAATATTAGAGCTGCTGAAGCAGATAGTTATATTGGGGGGTTGATGATTATGAACGATATGAGTGCAAGAACTTTGCAAATGGAAGAAATGTTGTTAAATCTTGGCCCAGCAAAAGGAAAAGATTTTGGTACTGTTATTGGGCCATGTTTAGTAACATTAGACGAATTAGAACATTTGGAAATTGCTTGTAAACATAATCACACTGGAAAAGCTTGGAATTTAAAAATGACTTGCAAAGTAAATGGTGTTCAAGTTAGTGAAGGCAATCTAGGAGATATGGATTGGACTTTTGCCGAAATTCTTGAAAGATGTAGTTATGGTGTAACACTTCAGCCAGGCGATGTTATTGGAAGTGGAACTGTTGGTACTGGTTGCTTTTTAGAATTAAATGGTACTGGTAAATTAAATGATGTAAACTATACACCACAATGGTTACAAGAGGGAGACGTTGTTGAAATGGAGATTGAACATTTAGGTATTTTAACAAATACTATTGTAAAAGAAACTGATGGAGATTATAGTTTATTAGCTCTAAAGAAAAATATTTAATACTCATTAACAAGATTATCTTCTATTGAGTTTTTACTCATCCCAGAAATAATTCCTCTACAGTTTTTACAATTACATGTACATACAAAAGATTGTGATGCTTCGTTTAAAAATGTTGCATAATCTAATGTAAGTTCTTCACCTTTTTCAATTGGCCTCAAGGTAATAATATTTAAACCTTTATAAATTGTATTAGGATTACATGAATGATTTTGAGGTGCCCAGCTTGTTGCATCTTCATCCCAAATAATAAATACATTTTTACTAATTGGATATGCATATCGTGCAAAAATTTCTTTTTCTTTTTCATCCCAATTTTCTTCTACATATTTTTTAGTAACAATACGCTGAGCCCTTTCTTCACCTTTAAAAATAATTTCTCCAGCTTCAATACTTCTGGTAGTATAAATTCCATAACCTGCAATAGCATTTCCTTTCATAATAAAGGATAATTGTTTTCTTTTATGCCTTTCAATTCCTTCACTAATAATTTCTTGTAAAAATTTTTGTTGACCAATTCCATCATAGTTTAAAATATAATCAGCACTACCTTCATATCCATTAGTATAAAAAACAGAGCAAGTGAAATTTATTTCTAAAAAAAATATCTCGCCTTGTTCATTCATTCTAAAATCTAAACGAGAATAACCTACACCATTAAATGCTTTAAAAATACTTTCAGCAGAATTTTTTAAAATAGAAACCAATTTTTTATCTTTTATTGATACGTTAGCATCAGTATGTAATTCAGAAGTTTTTAATGCATAGGTTTTAAAATAGCTGTTTGTTGGAAAAATATATTCAACAGGTTCCAAAGCTTTGCAAATTTTTCCTGTTGCATCTGCCATTACCATTACTGTAAACTCTCTTCCTGCAATATATTCTTCAACTAAAATTTCGTCATAGTCATTTAAAAGAATATTAATTTGATTTTCTAGTTCAACAAAACTTTTTACTAAAGAATTTTGATCAATACCTAAACTATCTCCTGCTTTTGCTGGCTTTACAAATAGTGGAAAATTTAATGTGATACTTGATAAATCTTTAATGGTTTGAATTATTTGATATGCTGGAGTTTTAACATTAGCACAATAGGCCACATACTTCATCAACTCTTTTGTAGGATCATACAATTTTAAAGTTGGACCTGTAAAAGGCAAATTCAATAATTCTAAAGTATAAATCACATCAATACTTGGAACACTCCATTCTAAATATCCTTCACATAAATTCACGAAAATATCAAACCCTTTTTTACTTAAGTTTTTTAATTGTTTGTAAGCTGTAAGTTTATTTATAAAAACAGTTTCAACAATATCATTAGGTAATAAACTACTTAAGTCTCTTGGAGGATCGTAGTTTTGATAATCTACATTTGATGTAGAATAGTCTGGCAATAAAACACAAACCTTCATGTATTAAATTATTTATTTGTGTATGAATTGTAAATCTGATTGATGAACTATTTTTTTTATAGAATTGGTTTCAATTTTTTCAGTAATACAATTATCAATTATTTCTTTAATGAGATTAGTGAAACTTTCTTTACTGAATTTTAAGATCGCTCCAATTGATGTAAAATTTTCATCTTCACTCAATCCACACTGAGCATTTAATTCTAATACAAATAATTTCTTTGTTACATAGTCTTGACGAATATCAACTCTTGTATATCCAGTTCCTTTGCAAGCCTCAAATGCTCTCCAACTCAATTCTTGTAAAGGTTGTAGTAAAGATAAATTTGGCAATTGATAGTTGTAAAAATTTTCATCATTTGGCATGGGATTTTCATCTTCATAAATTTCCCAAAGTCTATCGAACGACAAAAATTTTTCATGATCTGTTAATGAATCATGAAACACTCTTTCAACAGGTGTATAAAGATGTTTCTGATTTGGTTGAAGATAATTACCTGTTAAAAAAACTGTGAATTCTGAACCTACAATAAATGATTCTACAATAATACCACCAGCATTTAAATTCCAACCACGATACCCATTAAACATTTTTTCAATTATAGCAATTAAATCTGCCTTAGTGTTAACTACATTTTTTATTCCAACACCCATACTTCCTCCACTTATGGCAGGTTTTACAATTAATGGAAATTTCAATTCCTGTTTTAATAATTTTTCAGCTTCTTTAGTGTTTTCAATAAAATACCAATTGGCATTGGGAACATTATATTCATCCAAAGCTTTTTTCATATTGGCTTTAGATGTGGTTATATAATAAAAATATTCTTTAGCTCCAGTAAATAGTAGTTTACTTTTTTCTAAGTATTTTATTACATTAATTCCTGGTGTTCCATTAACATCATCACCATCACATAAATTAAAAAATAGAGGTTCAATATTTTCAATTACACTGGTTTCAATAATTTCTTCAATAACATTTTTATAGTTAGCAGA
Source organism: Chitinophagaceae bacterium (assembly GCA_043750315.1). Classification (GTDB taxonomy): domain Bacteria; phylum Bacteroidota; class Bacteroidia; order Chitinophagales; family Chitinophagaceae; genus CAIVPM01. The sequence goes on along the minus strand of JAYVBS010000084.1, from coordinate 844 downwards.
AGTAATATATTGCCATTGCCAATTTAATTTAAGCTCATTAAAAACTTTTTCATACTCCAAAATACTTTGAGAGAAATCGTAATAATAATCTAAATTTTCATCACCTGTTTCAAGAAGAGGAGCAAGAACCCATATTTTTAAATTTTGAGGAAAGTTCATTTATGCTAACATTTTTTTAATGAAATCTGTAAGCATATATTGTGATAGAATTTCTTTAGAAAGACATGATGCACCACGAATGTTTTGCAAACAATTTTTATATCCACAAGTACAAACAAAAGCTTGTGCCATATCCCATTCTGTTGAAGGATAAAAAAAAGTTAATTCGTCTCCAGTTCTAATCTTTTTCAATGTTATCAATTCAAATGTAGTTGTATTAAAAAACACATTTGGATTACAACTATGATTAGTGTATTGCAAAAATTCTGGATATAAAGTAATATGTTGATGCAATTCTGTTTGCAAGGTTAAATATGTTGGGATGTTTGATACTGTTGCAGCAGAAAAGTTTTCAATCACATCTTTAGGATTAAAATGTGAAGTACTGTGTAACGATTTTTCGCCATTTATGTAGTTTGTTAAAACATCAGCAAACCCATAATGTTCAATAATAGAATATGGTAGTTTATTTCTTTTAATTGCTTTCATAATGTTTCATTGATTAAAGAAAAAGCAATTAGTTTAATTGATAAAATAAATAATAATTGTTGTGTATAACAGTTGAATAACTATGCTAAAAAAATAATTTATTCATAAGCATTTCAGAGCTACCCCCTAATTCAAGGGATTGTGTAGGTGTAGTATTAGTTTGATTTTTACATTCTCTTTAAACAACTAAACAACA
>JAYVBS010000083.1:0-8994 GCA_043750315.1 Chitinophagaceae bacterium | reverse complement strand
AGAGAAGTTTTTAAAAAATTTTGGAGTAACCCTTCTTATGGAGAAAACAATGAAGGAATATATACAAAGTTTACTTGGAATGATGTAGATATTTTTTTATTAGATGATAGATGGTTTAGAAGCAATGATGGTATAAAAGACAGCATAAATGGAGTTGTAAATAAAGACAAAAAAATGTTTGGAGTTAAACAAATGGAATGGCTTAAAAATGCCTTAGTTCAAAGCAACAATAATTACAATATTACATTTAGAATAATTGCAACAGGGAGTCAGATTTTAAATCCTATGAGCCCTTACGATTGCTTTAGAAACTTTAGTGTAGAATACAAAGAAATGATGGATTTTATTGCAGAAAATAATATAAATGGATTAGTATTTTTAACAGGCGATAGACATCATAGCGAAATAATTAAGAAAGAAAGAGCAGGAACTTATCCTTTATACGACATCACAGCATCTCCATTAACATCTGGTTCTCACAAATTTGGGAAAGAAGAAAAAGATAACCCATATAGAGTAGTTGGTTTAGAAGATATGCAGAATTATTCTAAAATTAGTTTTAGTGGAGACAGAAAAAATAGGGTAATGAAAGTAGAGTTCTTTAACCCGAAAGGAGAGAAACAAGTTGACTGGAGTATTGGAATAAATGATATAAAAACACCTAAATAAAATTAACTACTTTTTATTGAAGTGTATTCATTGCCTTATGATAACTCATCATGAATATTGCACCTAAATTTTTATAAGGAGGAATATAATCATCAAACTTTTCTTTAACTTCTGAACGATTCGAAAATTTTTGTTCTAGAACTTTCCAAATAGTTGGCCAATACAAGTCTTTACCTTGTTTTAATTGATCCATTATTATTTCTATTAAAGCACTATTAATTACACCTGTACCTATTTGTTTACTGGCTATTATTTGAGCCTGTGGTGATATACTTAACACTTTACTTAAACTAAAATATCCGCCACAACTGCCCAACAACACAAGTTTTGCATAAGATGTAATTTGATTGATACTCGATTTTACATAATAACTATGTCCTCGATGAATTGCCATTGTTGGAAATATTCTTAGTGAGTCTAAATAGTTATATAATTTTGATTGAGCTGCATCGTCTAACCCATCTTCTTCATTCAAAGGTTTATTCGCATAAATTGTAATAGCAGTGCCATTTATAGAACTTACTTCAATCCAATCTTCTTTATTAATAATATGCCAACCATTGCCTTTAAAATTATTGATAAAATTATTGAAAACAGTTTTGCCATCTTTATCGCCATAAAAAAATTGTTGCACATTAATTCTACCATTTATATCTTTTAAAGACACATTATTAATTTGAAAGACAGAAGGCATTTCAAATAATTTAAAAGGTGGTTTATTTTTAGCAGAATCGAGCGACTTAAAAATCTGATAAAGTAATCCATAAATAATTTTAGCTTTTTTATTTTCTGTATTCTTGAATGCATTATAATTTTTATTTACTTCAGTTAAAATAATTTCTTTTATTGAACTATCACTTATACTAGCATAGGAGTCTGCAACATTCACAGCTTCTTCTAAACCCCAATATTGCTCTAAATTATTACTAAAGCTTTTCATTAAATTTTCTGCTATAGGCTTATCCATTTTAGCTAAAAAATCTTCAAGTAAATTAAAAGAAGCACACATTTTAATAAACTTTCTATAGTAAGCAAAGTGCACCATTTTAAATAAACTATCAGTTTTTATTTCACCTAACCCTGCAATTATTTTTGGATAAATTCCATTAATAAAACTACTTGTGTAAACTTCCTCTTCGCCCATTACTGCAAGAAAATACAACTCTTTAGGATTTAAGTTTTGAATTTTTGCAAATCGAATATTGGCATTTGATTCATCGTGTAAAGCATTTATTGGCGTTATGTATGTTTCAATAGACTTAGCTTTTAATTTATCTTCAAGTGTTTCAAAAGCAAAAACCTTTATTCCTTTTTGTTTTAAAACTTCATAATGTTCTTGTGTGTTCACTAATAGTTTAAAATAAGCGTCGTTGTTATCAATTGTTCTTCTTATAAAATCTATTGAAATGTTGTTTGATAAAATATCATCTAAAAATGGAAATAAAAATCGTCCGTCATTTGAGGTAGCCATTTGCACAATAGTGGCTACCATTGGATTTTGAATAGCTCTTATTCTGCTGCCTAATGGCGTATTTGCTGCAGCATAATTGTATAATTCTTGAGGATTAATTGTTGCAAAATCAATAATTAAATTCTCAGCTTGTGGCAGTTCAGGATAATTTCGTAAAATCAATAAAGTCTTTTCAGGATTAAGTTTACAAAGTTTATAAACCAATATCATTTTACTAGAATCAATACCATCATTATCTTGTAAGGCAAAATTTGAAATTAAAATATTGCCCACTTCCAATTCATTTTCTTCAACTAAGGGTACAATACTTTTTCCTTGAATTTGAAATTGCATAGCCAATTCATATGCATTAATTAAATCAACAAGATGTAGTTTATTAAAATCTTTAGATTTATAATTACTAATAAATTTTTGAAGCATTTCTTCAGTACCTCTTAACCATTTATATTTTTCTTGTTCTACAATCGAGTTGTCAGTTTCTATTAAATATTGCAGATAGTCAACTTTGTTTTTTAATATGGCAGTAGTGTATAAATTAAAATCATTATTATCGCTGGCAATGAAAATTGAGTCTCTTTTACAGGTTAAGCCTAAAATTTCACGTTGAGATATGTCAATTTTATCGTGAAATATTTTTCGAATAGTTGGAATATTTGGAGAATTAAATTTCCATACTTGGCTATTGCCATTACTCCAAATGGAAAAGCTAAAAATAAATAATACTAAAAATTTCAACATCAAATACAAAATTACATGATCAAGGGGTTAACAATAACTTAATATTAATAAACATTTTCATTGAATAGGAAGACTAATTTTGTAAAAACTCAATTAAAAAATGGAGAAAGATGCAAAGAAAATTTTAATTGTTGATGACGAATTGGATATTTTGGAAATTATTGGATTTAACTTAACAAAAGAAGGCTTTAAAACTTTTACTGCAAAAGATGGCAACGATGCCATTACTAAAGCTCAACAAATACAACCAGATTTAATTATTTTAGATGTTATGATGCCTTTTAAAAATGGCATAGAAGTTTGTAGCATATTAAGGCAACATCCTAGCCTTAACGAAGTTTCAATTTTATTATTAACAGCAATAAATGATGAACAAACTCATATTAAGGGCCTAGAAGCTGGTGCTGATGATTATGTAAATAAACCAATTAGTCCTAAAGTTTTAGTAAGTAGGGTAAAATCATTATTACGAAGAACAAATATTTCGAATACAAATAATATTATTGAGATTGCTGACTTCATAATAGACACAGATAAATTTTCTGTTACATACAAAAATGAAAATATTGTTTTAGCAAAAAAAGAATTCGAATTGTTTAGACTGCTAGCATCGAAACCTGGAAGAGTTTATTTAAGAGACGAAATTTTAAATATTGTTTGGGGAAGTGAAGTGATAGTTGGCGATAGAACCATTGATGTACATGTAAGAAAAATTCGTCAGAAAATTAAAATAGATTGTATAGCAACTGTTAAAGGCGTTGGTTATAAATTTGAGGTGTTATAACTTCAATATGTTTAAAACAAAAAATCTATCTGCACAATATCTTAGTTTTATAGCTGCTTTATTTATATCTATAGTTGTTGCATTACTATTTGGTATTATTACAAAAAATATTTTATTAGCAGCTGTTATTTTTCTTTTCCTTTTAATTAGCATTTTCTTTTTGCTGCGTTATTTTTTTAATTGGTTTATTTATCGAAAAATAAAGCTCATTTACAAACTCATTTACACAACAAAAGCCAATAAAAAGGCTGAGTCTTATTACAAATACATCTTACCAAAAAAAAATATTGATGAGGTAAGTGATGAAGTAGAATTTTGGGCTACACAACATGCTGCAGAAATAGAAATAGCAAATAGAAACGAAGTTTTTAGAAAAGAATTTTTGCAAAATTTATCACATGAATTAAAGACACCCATTTTTGCCATTCAAGGTTATTTAGAAGCTGTTATTGATGAATTTGAGGGAGAGTCTATAAATAAAAAATTTCTTACAAATGCATTTAAAAATGTAGAACGAATGGTGCATTTGGTAGATAATGTAGATGAGATTAGTAAATTAGAAACTGGTGATCAACCACTCAATAAAACTAAATTTGTAATACAAGATTTGTGTAACGAAGTGTTCGAAGATTTATCTATTAAGATGAAGGAATTGAATGTTAAAGCACAAATAAAACAAGGTTGCGAAAATCCAATAACTGTTTTTGCAGATAAAGAAAAAATTAGGCAAGTGTTGACTAATTTAGTGGTTAATGCTTGTAAATATGGCAAACAAGATGGTGGAATTTTTGCAGGCATTTACAAAACAGATGATACTAATGTTTTAATAGAAGTGAGTGATAATGGTATTGGCATTGCAGAAGAACATTTACCAAGAATTTTTGAAAGATTTTATAGAACAGATGCAGGAAGAAGCAGAAATACAGGAGGCAGTGGTTTAGGTTTAGCCATTTGCAAACATATTATAGAAGCCCATGGTAAAACCATTTTAGTAAGAAGCACACCCAATGTTGGCACTACAATAGCATTTACTTTGGAGAATAAATAAATAGAATATCATTCGTATTTTTTTAGAAGATATTTTTATTTTTGAAAGAAAAAATTGATTGGTAAACTCAACAATACAAGATGTATAATACTAATTGATTGATTTATTAAAACAATTTATTCTAACACCAAACGTATAATAACATAAATACTAGCCTTGAACGCAATGGTATGGCACAACATCACAATTAACAATAAATATTAAATATTTCCAATGACAAACAAACAAGATAGTTTTAAAATCCTTAAAAGCAAGTATGTACCAACCGCCGAATTTTATAGTCAAGTAATTGATAGTTTACAAGATTATTCAATTTTCACATTAGATAAAGAGTTCATCATTAATAGTTGGAGTTCTGGCTCTACAAAAATATTTGGTTATGAGACAGAGGAGGTTATTGGAGAGCATTTCGACGTAATTTTTACTGAAGAAGACTCGAAAAATGGTATTCCAAAAAGAGAAATTGAAACAGCCCTAAAAGAAGGTAGGGCAACTGATAATAGATGGCATATTGCTAAAGATAAAAGTCTTTTTTATGCGTATGGATTAGTTTTTCCATTGATTGGTTTAGATGGAGAAATGTTGGGCTTTGTTAAAATTTTACGAGATTTAACAGAAAGAAAAAAATCGGAGGATGCCATAAAAAAATATATGCAGGAACTGGAAGAACTGAATGCTCACAAAGAAGGTGTTCTTGCAATATTATCACACGATTTAAGAAGCCCACTTGCTTCTATTATTGGTGCAGCGAAATATCTGAAAACGAATTTTCATAAAATGAAATCCGAAGATGTTCAGGAAATGCTGAACTTAATTTACAAATCATCAACTGATGAATTAGATATGTTAGATTATTTAGTAGAATGGGCAAGGATAAAATATGCAGCAGATGTATTTAATCCAACACAAATAAAACTAAACGATTACATAAATAAAGTTTTTCAAACCTTAAACGAGAATGCTTCAATAAATTCAATCAATTTGCATCACGAGATTAAAGAAAATACGTCTGTGTTTGCAGATGGTAAAATGTTAATTTCCATCATTCAGAACATCGTTTCAAATGCCATAAAACATACAGGAAAAGGAGGAACAATAACCGTTTCAGCAAAAAGCAAAGATGACAAAATTATTGTACAAGTCAAGGATACTGGAATTGGGATGTCAAAAGAAATAATGGATAAACTTTTTACGCCACAAATGAAAACCCTTTCAGAAACAAGAAAAAAGAATAAAGGGGCTGGTATTGGATTATTATTGGTAAAAGGATTCTTAGAAAAAAATGGAGGTGAAATATGGGTAGAAAGTATTGAGGGAGAAGGTTCATCTTTTTATTTTACCTTACCCATCGAGGAACCTTTATATAAAATAGGTAGTTCAGCCGAAGTTATGTTTGATGAAAGTGCTTAAATAAACACTCCTTCCCCAAAACGTCGCCTTAAAAGGCATGTATGTTAGCTAAAGGACCTTGTTGCTAAGAGAGAAAACTAAAAGCAAAGTATGGAGTGAGTAGAACATACATTAGAAATGAAACAAATTAAACTGACGACTTTAACATTTGGACTTCTACTTGTCGGCAGCAATGAAGATTATTAAAGTAATTTTGCTGCATAAACTTTAAAAAAAGATAAAACTATATTATTAATTAAACATACAAAAAATATGAAAAAAATCATTTATACACTGATCTTATCGTTGGTTGTAGTAAGTGGACTGGTATTTGCAAATCGTGAAAATAAAAATGAAACTTCTAAAAAGTCAATCCCAAAGCCTCTCTCTGCTGCTGAAATGAAAGCTGAATTGAAAAAATGGGAGGCTACCTCTGAAGGTATAAAGTTCAAAAAATGGGAAGCGTCTCCCGAAGGTAAAAAAGTGCTTGCCGGTGCTGCTAAAATAAAAAACCAGATAAGTGCTTCGAGCAATATGGAGGCTGTTGTAACTTCTCTTTCTCTTCCCCCAGGCTCACGATTAGGTTTTGGAGTGATGGTCGGGATTAATGGTGACGATTATATTCTTAGTTTTGGGCCGGAAAAGTCTAATGAATTTCAGCAATTGCATAGCCTGAAAGTTAACGACAAAATTGTTATAAGAAGCCATTTTGTATCGTACGCACCCAAGTATTCATATCCAATAGTAGCAGGCGACTATGTAGAACGAGATAGTAAAATAATTTATAAACGTGCACCTCGCAAAGGCGGTTGCTAAGTAAATAAATTATGAGATACATTCACATATATGCTTTGTTGACCATCACGGACTTTAAAAGTAAAGAGCGAGATAGTTAGCTACTGCATGAGAAGCTAGAAAAAACAACGAACCGCTAACATGAACATGTATTGCCCCCACTTCGGCAAGCCCTAGACGTTATGCTAAACAACATTGTGTCTTGTACTAAAATAATCTATACACTTATTTTAGTACAAGACCAACACCTCAACCCACAGCAAACAAGCCCACTCGCCCATCCTTTAAGAACATTAACCAAAACTGTGAATTTTACAATTCTTTTCAATTATCGTATAACATTTTTCAACATTTTAAAAATCACTTTTGTACAGTGAATATTCTTTCACATCAAAAACAATTAAAATGGATAAATCTAAATGTATTGACTCCTGCTTAGCTTGTGTAATTACTTGCGAAAAATGTATTAACCATTGCCTTCAACACGGACACCAACAATGTATTCAATTGTGTCGTGATTGTGCCGACATCTGTGCTTTATGTGCAAGATTAAATGCAAGAAACTCTGCTTATGCTACTGAACTTTGTGCCTTATGTGCCAAAATTTGTAAAGCCTGTGCAGACGAATGTATTAAACACGCCGACCACCACGAAAGCTGCAAAGCTTGTGCAGAGGCTTGTAACAAATGTGCAGAAGCTTGTGCATAATTTAAACGGTTGCTTCTAAGTGTAGCGTTCAATAAAACGCTGTACAAAGTAGGTATAATAATTAACTTCTTAAAAAAATACAATGAAAAAATTAATAATTGCCATACTTGCTATTGCAGGTACCCTTTCACTAACACAATGCACAACGCCAAATACAGACAATGTAACTAGCAATGCAGACACACGAGGAAAAGTGATCTCTCAATTAATGAGCAACGATGCTTATATGAATGAAGTAATGGATTCAATGAAAACAAAACATCCACATATGATGGATAAGAGTGGCGATAAAATGATGGATAAAATGATGGAAATGTGTAAAGCAGATTCAACAATGTGTAAAAAAATGATGGGCAAAACAATGGAAATGTGTAATAACGATACTGCAAAATGTAAAATGATGATGAACGAAATGAAGCCACATCACAATGTGATGAAAGCTGTGAAAGGAATGAAAATGTAACAAATTAAATTAATCAATTAAATTAAAAATTATGTATTACGATGGTTATCACTTTTGGGGAATGCACCTTTTTTGGTGGATTATTTGGGGCATAATGTTATTTACAATTTTTGTAACGCCTTATGATATTCCTGGGCAGAGAAAGAAAAAAGATTCACCTCTTGATATTTTACAAAAACGTTTTGCTTCTGGGCAAATCACAAATGAAGAATATGTAGAAAAGAAAAAAATGTTATAAATAAACATTTTTCAATAAATATTGAAGCACTTAATCAATGCTTCAATATTTTAACTTATTCCAAATGATTGCCCTTTATATATTTGAACCAGTGAAAAAATTAGTAGCCATATTCTTTTTAGTTATTTACAGTATTACAACTGTTGGTGCTACTATACATTCTCATTATTGTATGGGCGAATATATGGGTTCAAGCCTTCCCCATAAAGCAAAAGACAAATGCGAAAAGTGTGGAATGACAAAAGCCAAATCCAAAGGCTGCTGTAAAGACGACCACAAATTTCTTTCACTTAAAAGAGAACACAATCAAACAAAAGCATCAGTTGAAATTCCTAATTTCTTTGCCGAAACACTTTCACCTGTTTACATTACTTATAATATAGTTCCAGTTTATTATAATTCCGAAACTGTTACTATCTTTCATCCACCACCACTCATTCCAAAGCAAAGACTTCATTTGCTTAACTGCGTTTTTTTAATTTGATTTAGTAATAAATTTTCTAATTTGCCGATACTTCAAAAGTAAATCGGCTTCAAGTGAATTAATGCAGTCAATTAATTATTAAAAAAATACAAAAAATGAAATCAAAAATATTAATGCTTGTAACAGTTTTATTTATTGTTACAGCTTGCCAAGCACAAATAAAAAACGCTAAAACCGAAACAATAAAAGTTTGGGGAAATTGCGATA
>JAYVBS010000082.1:0-3898 GCA_043750315.1 Chitinophagaceae bacterium | reverse complement strand
TTCCAATTAGCCCAATTAGGAACAAGTTGTGAGTTTGATATTAATACTCTTGGACTATCAACATGAGTTTTTAATATTCCAACTGGCTTGCCACTTTGTATTAAAAGTGTTTCATCATCATTCAAATCCTTCAACCCTTTTATAATTAAATCAAGAGCTTCAAAATTTCTTGCAGCCTTTCCTCTTCCTCCATAAACAATTAAATCATCTGGTCTTTCAGCAACTTCAGGGTCTAAATTATTTAATAACATTCTTAATGCGGCTTCTTGTACCCAACCTTTACAATTGAGTTGGTTTCCTGTTGGAGTTTTATATTTAACAGGGTCGTAAGTTCTTTTTTCAATTACTGACATTCATTTTGAATTAGATAGCAAATTTACGGAATGCATTGTATAATTTTAATCGAGAGTTTACTCATTTGTTTTTTATGTATGGTTTTGATAAACATACAAGTTCCCCTTAGTTTTGTGCTATGAAGATTTCAAATGAAACCAAGGTTGGTGCATTAACTGCAATTGCAATTACATTATTAATATTAGGGTATAGTTTTTTAAAAGGTAGGAGTTTATTTAAAACAGGCAATTATGTGTATGCCAAATTTAACGATGTTAAAGGTTTACAAGTTTCTAATGCAGTTTTAGTGAATGGATTTCAAATTGGCAATGTTATAGAAATAGAAAATGAAGATGCAAATCTAAATAATATTATTGCTACCATTAAATTAAATACTAATTATAATATTCCAGATAATTCTTTGGCGTCAATAAAAGATAATCCTTTAGGTAGTCCTCAAATAACTATTAAATTAGGGAATAGTAAAACATTTCTTAAGAAAGGGGCAACAATTCCTACAGAAAATAGTTTAGGTATGTTTAGTGCTATTACTAATCAACTTACACCAACCACTGACCAATTGAAAGCTACTTTAAAAGAATTGGAATTAACCTTACAGAACATCAACAGCATTTTCGATCCTAAATCAAAATCAAATTTACAAGATGCAATTGTCAACATTAATAAAACAACATTAATGTTAGCAGAATCTACTACTTCTTTAAATAAAATGTTGGATAAACAAAATGGCTCTATTGCAAAAAGTATGGATAATGTAAATAGTATTACAACTAATTTGGCCAATCAAAACGAAAAAATAAATGCAACTCTTACCAATATTAAATCTACAAGTGAAAACTTAAGTGAAGCAGATTTAAAAGGCAGTGTAGCAAGTTTTAAGAAAAGTATAGACAATTTAAATTCTGTAATTACTAAGATGAACAGTTCAGAAGGTTCTTTAGGATTAATGATGAACGATAAAAAATTGTATACTAATTTAAACAATTCTGTACGAAGTGCAAATATTTTATTAGATGATTTGAGAGCTAATCCTAAACGGTATTTAAACTTTTCTGTTTTTGGTAAAAAGGATAAAGGTGGATATTTATTATCCCCTTTGGATTCAACAAAAAACTAATTTTCATTAGGTCAAAAAATGTATAAATTACTTACACTAAAAAAAGTAAATCAAATTTGCTACCTAAAATATTTTAGTTTCACTCTTTTTATATTTTTATCTTTTTTCTTTCAAACTTTTGGCCAAAGAACAGCCATTAAAGATTCTATTAAGCCTGGAAAAATAATTATTATTATTAGTGCAGAACGTTATAATTTACAAGATAAAGATACATTAGGTAAGTTTATTTCATTGGCAGGTAAAGCAAAAGTGCAACAAGAAAAAACTTTTTTCGATGCAGATAGTATTGTGCTTAATCAAAAAGAAAATTATCTAGAAGCTTTTGGAAATATTCATATTAATGATGCTGATAGTGTTCATACTTATGCAGACTATTTGAAATATTATGGTAAAGAAAAATTAGCTCAACTTAGAACTAAAGTTCGATTAACAGATGGTAAAGGAATTTTAACTACAGATAATTTAGATTATGAAGTTGGTTTAAAAATGGGCACTTATAAAAATGGTGGAAAGTTGGTTAATGGTAAAACCACTTTAACCAGCAAAGAAGGTTTTTATTATGGAGATACTAAAGATGTTTATTTCTACAAAAATGTAGAAATGATTAGCCCTGATACTAAAATTTTTACTGACACTTTAATTTATAATATTGGATCAGAAATTACCACTTTTATTGCTATGGCAACGATTATTAATGAAAAAAGAAGAATCGTTACACGAGATGGATATTATAATTTGAAAACTAAGAAAGCATATTTTGGAAAGAGAACTTTTATAGAAGATAGCAGTTATACTTTACGTGCAGATGATATGGATTTTGATGATAGTACTGGCAAAGGAAGTTTTACTGGTAATGCTGTTTATAGAAGTACAAGTAAAATTGATGGATTTGATTTATTAGCAAACAACATAAAAACGAACTCCAAACAAAAAACATTATTAGCAACAGAGAAACCTATACTTTTTATTAAACAAGAAAATGATACTATTTATTTAACTGCAGATACTCTAATTGCTGCTAAATATTCTTCCATTCAAAAAAATAAAAATGTAAGAACAATTAGAGATACAATAAAAGGGGTTTATGAAATAAAATATGATAAGGATAGTAGTAATGATAGATATTTCGAAGCTTATCACAACGTAAAAATATTTTCAGATTCTTTACAAGCCACTGCTGATAGTCTTTTTTATAGTGGTGCAGATTCTGTGTTTCGTTTATTCAAAAACCCAATTGTTTGGGCTCAAGAAAATCAGATTACTGGAGATACTATTTATTTATTCTTGAAAAATAAAAAGCCAGAAAAATTAATGGTACAAGAAAATGCAATGGCTATTAGCAAAGTGAATAGTAGTTATTTTAATCAGATAAAAGGCAATAATATTTTAGGATTATTTACAGATGGTAAAATTGATTTTTTAAAAACTAAAGGTAGCCCAGCAAAGAATGTATACTATGCAGAAGATGAAGAAAAAAAATTAGTAGGTGTTAATGAATCTTTAGCTGATATTATTGAAGTATATTTTAAAAATGATAAACCAGAAAAAGTTATTTTCATTAACAATTTAACAGGAACCATGTTCCCTATTAATCAAGTAAATCATTCTGCCATTCAAGTACAAGGTTTTAAGTGGCTTCAAGAACTTAGACCAAAAACCAAGTTTGAAATATTGGGTAATTAGTCTTCTTTATTTTTTATTTTAATAATTTCAGCAGCAATACTTACAGCAATTTCATGAGTTGTTTTGCTATTGATTTGCAAACCAATTGGTGCATTCACTTTCTTTAATAATGTATCATCAATTCCTTCTTCTTTCAATTCATTAAAAAGAGTTTCAATTTTTTTTGCACTTCCTAATAAACCAAGATACTTATATTTTTTGTTGATGATTTGTTTCAAAACAATTTTATCTGTTCTATAACCTACTGTCATTATAACAACATAATCAAGTTCACTTGAGTTTATAGATTCACTAATGTTTTCATAACTTACTAATTGAAACTGATTGGCAAATTTATTTTCATTGATTGTTGAAAGATTTTCTCTATCGTCATAAACCTGAACTTCAAAATTTAGAAATTGCATTAATTCACACAAAGCAAGACTACAATGACCTCCACCAATGATGTGGATTGTTGATTTTTTTTGTATGTATTCAGAATAACTCCAATGTTCTTCATAACTAAACTCAAAACCTTTTACATCTTCATCATTACAAAATATTCCACTTTCATTAATAGTGAGAGATGAATGATTTTGATTGATGATTAAATTAATTGTTGAATGATTTTTTGAGGATAGTGGTATAAAAGCAATAGTTTGACTTCCACTACAAATCATTCCAGATTGGTTTTTGTTTTTTTCTTTATCGTGAAATTGTTCTTGAAGAAATATTTTTGATGAAAATTGTTGCAATAAAGATTTT
>JAYVBS010000081.1:0-19460 GCA_043750315.1 Chitinophagaceae bacterium | reverse complement strand
TTTCTTGTTGAAGAAGCCTTGAACAGAAACTATGAAACCATTGCTGGCATTAGATCTTCAAGCAGTAAAAAATTCTTAAGTAACCCAACCTTACAATTTTTAGATCTTGATTATACTAATGAAATTACTCTTGATCAAACACTAAAACAGTTCACCAATAAATTTGGAAAGTTTGACTACATTATTCATAATGCAGGCTTAACCAAAGCAAATAAGAATGAAGATTATTTTAGTGTTAATTACGATAATACAAGAAAGTTTGTTGAAGCTTTAATTAGAAACAATATTGTTCCAGAAAAATTTGTTTACATCAGTAGTTTAGCTTCGTTCGGACCAAGTTTATCACTTGAACCTATTTCATCTAAACAATTACAACAACCTTTAACAGCATATGGTAGAAGCAAATTAAAGGCTGAGCAGTTTTTACATTCAACACCAAATTTTCCATTTGTAATTATTAACCCAACAGCAGTTTATGGGCCAAGAGAAAAAGATGCTTTTCTGTTAATTCAAACCATTGCAAAAAGTTTAGAAGTTTATATTGGAAATAAAAATCAAATGTTAAGTTGGGTTCACGTAGAGGATTTGGTAAATGCTATTTTTATTGGGCTAGAATCAACTGCAACTAATAAAAATTTAATAATTTCTGATAACAGAATTTATACTCCAAAAGAATTTAATACCATTATTAAAAATACTTTGAATAAAAAAACATTTTCATTCACTATACCAAAATTTATTCTAAAATCAGTTACAAATGCTTTTGAATTAGTTGGTAAAATGAAAGGACAAGTTCCTATTTTAAATAATGAAAGATTAAAAGAATTTGAAGCTTTTAATTGGAGTGTTGATAGTTCAGAAATTATAGATTTAGGTTTTACACCAAAATATACTTTAGAAAATGGTTTGCCACATACCATTAATTGGTACAAAGAAAATGGCTGGTTGAAATAGATATTTTAATCAAAATTAGAATTGTGTCAATAACCATAAGAACCATACAAGAAGCTGATAATACACATTTATCTAACATAATAAAAGCAACTTTTATTGAGTTTGATGCTCCCAAAAATGGTACAGTTTTTTCTGATCCTACAACTGATAATTTATTTCACTTTTTTAAAGTTGAAAAATCCATTTGCTGGGTTGCTACAGAAAATGAAAACATTTTAGGATGCTGTGGAATTTATCCAACTGAAGGTTTACCAATTGGAAATGTTGAACTTGTAAAGTTTTATTTAACTACAAATACAAGAGGAAAAGGAATTGGAAAAATATTAATGGAACAATCCATTGAATCTGCAAAAGAATTTAAATATCATACAATTTATTTAGAAAGTTTACCTCAATTTTCTAAAGCAATTAATATTTATAAAAATCTTGGTTTTAAAAGATTGCAACACTCTTTAGGAAATTCTGGTCATACATCTTGCAATATTTGGATGTCTAAAAAAATATAATTTCTATTTTAATTTTATTTCTTGAGAATAGATATTAGTACAAATTCTACATGTATTGAAAAATTAACAATTGCAAATATTTATTTCAATACAATTTAATATTAATTTTAAACTTACGAAATGTTAAATTAATGCAAAGTATTAAACTTAGTGAATCCATAAATGTCTTAATAACGTAAATGTAAAGACAGAAACATTTAATTCTTTAACCCCAAAAAAATAAACAATGAAAAAGTATTCAAAAAAATTAGGTGTATTAACTTTAGCTTTTTTTGCAGCAAATGTAACCATGGCTCAAATTAATACTAACTTAAATTCAACAACAAAAGCAGTTACCCAAACAACTGTAAATGCAAGCAAAGTTGCAGAAACTGCAACAAAAGCTACTCAAGCAACAACTAAAGTAGTTAATCAAACTGGTGCAATAGTAAATACTACATCATCAGTTGCAGCAAAAGCAAGTGCTGCTGCACAAGCAGAAACAAAAGGTGCAGTAAACAGTAAAATTAAAGCTGATGCAGAGAATAGTGCAAGCTTAAAACAACAATCTGAAGCTGTTGAAAAAACATCAGCAAAAGGTAAAGACTTGGTAAACACTACTGAAGAAGGAGCATCAAAACTTACCAAGAAAAATTTAATTTCTGCAGAAAATTCTACAGAAATAAATAGTAATTCATCGCTTAACTCAAATGGCAAATCTACAAGAACAAATGCAGATGTTGAAGTTAATTCTGAAACAAGAGTGAACAATAACACAGGTGCAAAAGAAAAAGTAGAAGCAACTAAAGAAAGAGCTAAAGCAAAGGCTGAAGAAACAAAATCGAAAGTAAAAAACACTGCAGAAAAAACTAAACCATCTGTAAAAGCAGAGGGATCGATTAAAAGTAGTGGCTCAGTAAAATCTGGCAATTAATAATTAGTAATCCGTGTCGAAAAACCTAGTAATATGAGGAGCTTGCTGCAAGTGAAGCTCCTCTTTTTTTAAAACTAAAATTTTAGGCCATGACTAATCAAAATAAAATGCTGTATCTGTTTTTTATTATGATATTCCCTATAACATTATCAGCTCAAAATAATTCAAAAGATGAGTTTTCGGCAACTTTAGCTTATCAATCTTTAGCTCATTTTATGGGAAGAACAGATAGTCTTAATTCAAAAGCTACAGTTCCAATTATATCGTATAAATTTAAAGGAGGCTTTTATACTCAAATTGCTGGAGTATTAGTAGAAAATGCTGCAATGCCTCTAGAATATACTGGTACTACATTTGAAGTAGGTTACCATTTTTTGCAAGATGATTCTTCTTTTTCTGGAAGTGTTTTTGTTAGCTACTTTGATTATAAAGACAAATCTGTTTTGGTAAGATCTGCTTTAAAATATCAATTAGGATTAAACACAACTTTTAAAACCAATGTCATTAATATTAGTCCAAGTTTTAATTTAATGTTTAGTGATAAAACTGATGTTAATATAGGTTTAGCCTTTGATCATCTTTTCATTCAAAAATTAAAAGAAGGTTCACCACAAGTTCTTGCATTTAATCCTACACTTACGCTTTATGGAGGAACTCAAAATTTCACAGAGTCGTACAAGAAAAATATTGGTTCAACTTTTGTTCCTATCTATCAAACAGAAACAAAAAGTGTAACTAAACTTTCTTTTTTAGCAGTAGACTTTAATTTGCCTATTGTTTATGTGGCTGGAAAGTTTAATGCATTTATTACACCATCTTATGTGATGCCATACAATTTAATAAGTTCAGCAGGTGAAAAAGGTGATAATAGATTCTATTTTACTGCAGGAGTTGGAATTAGATTATAAAGAAGTAAATTACAAGTCATGAGAAATTTCATCAAATATTTTTATTGTATTTTATTTATAACACTCTTAATATTTATAAATAGTTGTACAAAAACTAGTACTAGTAATAGTTTGCCAGAAATTAATGCAGAAAATAATAAATCTGTTGGAGCTTCTGCTAATGATTTATTGAGTAGTTCAAAATACAATACTTTAAAAATAGAAATACAATACATGCCAGGCTTTCAGCCAGATGCAGCTTCTATCAGCAATTTGACAAGTTTTGCAAATACTCTTGTTAACAAACCAAATGGAGTTACAATTACTCAAACACAAATTGCAGCTACTGGAAAAACGAGTTTGACTTTAAACGAAATTGCATCAATTGAACAAACTAATAGAACAGCAATAACTTCAGGAAATCAAATATCAGTTTACTTTTTGTTTACAGATGCTAATTATTCTCAAGCAAATGTTTTAGGAATAGCATACAGAAACACATCAATGTGTATCATGGGAAAAACAATTAAAGATAATACAGGAGGAATTGGACAAACCAGTAAAGCCAAATTAGAAACTACAGTTTTAGAACATGAGTTGACTCACCTTTTAGGTTTAGTTGATATAGGATCACCAATGCAAACCAATCATAAAGATGCTGCACATGGCAATCATTGTAGTAATACTAATTGTTTAATGTATTATTCTTCTGAAACTACTGATGTACTTGGATTTTTGGTAACTGGTAACATTCCAACTCTTGATGCAAATTGTAGAGCAGATTTAACTGCTAATGGTGGCAAATAAAATTTATTTAGCTAAATCTATTCTAACTTTTTTGTTTTTTATTTTTTCATTTTTTATCAATTGTAAAACTCCTCCTACTTTTGATTTTCGAATAGCTACAAAAGAAAAAAAATCTTTAACATCAATTAAGCCAATTTCTTCTTTTTTAAGGTGAGCAACATTTGTAAAAAAACCTACAATATCTATTTTATTTACTTTATCTTTTTTACCAGCAGCAATAAAAAGTGTTGACCATTTGGTTTTTTCTGGCAAAGAAACTTCTGTTGGAATTTCAATTTCTTCGGTAGTTTCGGTTACATAATTTGGCAAACTTTCTTCTGGAGACAACATAATGACAATGGTTCCAGATGCATTCATACGTGCAGTTCTGCCATTTCTATGTGTATAAATATCCTCAGTTGCAGGCAAATGATAATGTATAATATAACGAATGTTTGGTATGTCTAATCCTCTAGAAGCAAGGTCTGTAGTGATTAATATATCATTACTTCCATTTCTAAATTTGCTTAAAACACTATCCCTTTCATGCTGTTCCATAGCACCATGATAAAACTCATTAGCAACACCTTTTTCTTTAAGCATATTACTAACGCGTTCAACACTTTCTCTATGATTACAGAATACAATTGATGATTGTCCGTTTAAAAAGCAAATCAATTTAAACAAGGATTCAATTTTATCAACTGCATCTGTTCGTACAATTTTTGTTGTTAATTTTTCTATTGAAACTTCATCATCATTTAAAAAATTTAAAGTAATAGGCTCTTTAAGTTTTAAAAAGTCTGGTATCTCTACACCTTTAGTTGCAGAAGTTAAGGTTCTAGAATTAATGCTAGATAAAGATTCAATTATAAATGAAACTTCTTCTGTAAAACCTAACTCCAAAGTTTTATCAAACTCATCTAAAATTAAATGAGTAATTGTTTCAACATTAATATTCTTTCTTCTAATATGATCTGCCAATCTACCTGGTGTACCAACAATTACGCTCGGGGCTTCTATTAAATTATTTTCTTCAATTTCTCTTTTATGTCCACCATAACAACTGCTGATTTTTAAACCAGTGCACATGAGTTTAAACACAGATTCTATTTGCTGTGCTAACTCTCTTGAAGGAACTATAATTAAAACTTGTGTTTGTACTTTTAAAAAATCAATTTTTGATAATAGGGGTAATAAAAAAGCTAAAGTTTTTCCTGAACCAGTATTGGATAAAAGAATAATATTTTCATTTTTTTCATGGGCATCAATAGATACTTGTTGCATCGAATTAAGAGCTTGTATCTTTAATCGTTCTAAAATTTCTTCAATTGAAATATTTTGTTGCATAAATGCAAAAGTAATCAAAAGCATTGGCTTACTTGCTTTACTTTTATTGACTCATAAGATAGCAAAAGCAATAAATCATTATTATGGCACGACTTTTTTGGATAATTTTTTTAAAACTGAATGGATGGAATACAGATGTTTTATTTCCAAAAATCATTAAAAAAGCAGTAGTAATTGTAGGACCACATACCAGTAGCTGGGATTTTGTTATTGGCATTGCATATAGAAGTGTAAGTAGAATTAAACATTCAAAATTTTTAGGCAAATCACAACTTTTTAAATGGCCTTATGGATTTATTTTTAGAAGTCTGGGTGGCATTCCTGTGGATAGAAAAAGCAATCATAACATTGTTGAACAAGTAGCTGAATTATTTAATAAAAATGATGAATTTTTATTGGCCTTAGCTCCAGAGGGAACTAGAAAAAAAGTTGATAAATTGAAAACAGGATTTTATTATATTGCTAAAGCAGCTCATGTTCCTATAGTTATGGCAGGAATGGATTTTGAAAAGAAAACATTAACTTATGCAGAGCCATTTTTCCCAACAGAAAATGAAGCTGAAGATTTTAAAACTATCATTAATTTTTTTGCATCAATAAAAGGAAAAAATCCTGATCAAGGAGTTGCACATCTTGTAGAATAATGTTTGCTAAAATTTTATTAAAGTATTGTTGTAAACTAATATCAAACATCTATTCAAGAGTGCTTATTATAAATTTGCAAAGAATTTTAAACTATTACGAAATGAAAAACAAATCAATTCTAACTTTCACACTTTTAACATTATTTCTCACATCTTGCGTTAGTAGAAAAAAATTAGATGAAGTACAACTAAAATATTTAACCTTAAATACTTCTCACAACTTATTAAAAGGTGACTTAAAAGATTGCGAAGACACTGTAGCTTTATTAAGAAAAACAAAAACTTATTCCGATTTAGATAATGCCAATTTAAAAAGCAAAATTGCAGACTTAAATAAACAAATTGATTATTTAAAAGAAAATAGTTCAACTGTATTAAATCAATTAAAAGATTTATCAGTTGTAACCTCATCACAAGCAGAAAGCATTAAAAAAAGCTTGGACAATATTGGTGCAAAAGATAATTATATTAGAACATTACAATCTAGTATTGCACAAAAAGATTCTTTAAACCTGGCTTTAGTTATGAATTTAAAAGGTGCTTTAGCAGATGTAAATGATAAGGACATTGAAGTAAAAGTTGAAAAAGGCGTGGTGTACATTTCAATCTCTGATAAACTTTTATTTAAAACAGGAAGCTATGATATTACGCCTGCAGCACAAACTGTTTTAGGCAAAGTTGCAACTGTATTAAACAATCAACCTAATATTGAATTTTTAGTAGAAGGCCATACTGATAGTTTAGCAATTAGTAGAGGAGATATTAAAGATAATTGGGACTTAAGTGTTCTTAGAGCTACATCTGTTGTTAGGATACTCCAAACTAAATATAATTTAGATCCAAAAAGAATGACTGCTGGAGGTAGAGGAGAATTTATTCCAGTTGCTACAAATACTACAGTTGAAGGAAGAGCAATGAACAGAAGGACTAGAATTATTATTTTACCTCAGTTAGACCAGTTTTTTCAACTTTTAGAAAAGAAATAAATTCTAAATAGCTTTATAAGAATATCCACTATTAGTGGATATTTTTTTTGCTTATAACTTTTTGAATTATTTTATTAATAAAATAATAAGCTGTTGTAGTTACGATAAAAATAAGTAGAGCTTTAAATTCATCAAATTTTAAACTCGATAAAAACCAAATAATTACAACAATAGCTAATAAAGGAATAGTTAATCCAAATGGAATTTTAAAAGTGGAAAGTGTAGTTTTTTGCTTTGTATATCTTAGTTTAATTGTAGCTAAAACAACTGCCAAATAAATAATAAGAATTGATGAGCTTGATAATATTGCTAATGATTTAAAGCTTCCAGAAACTGCAAATAAAACAGTTAAAAAACTGTATGTAATTATAGAAAAATATGGAGTTGCAAATCTTGGATGTAATTTACTTAAAAATGTTGGCAATAATTTTTTTTCTGAAGCAGCATATAAAACCCTTGATGTTGCTAATACATCACCACTTAATAAACCAAGCATCGAAACAAAACTTGCAATTAAAATAATAACACCTCCAATAGGTCCAACAATTTTTAATGCAACAGCCAAAAGTGGTTTTGCTTGGTGGTTTATTAAATCATCGCCTAATACTCCTTGTGCCACAAATTGCAATAATAAATAAATTGAAACTACAGTTGCAATGCTGATGAATATGGCTTTTGGAATAGTTTTATTTGGATTTTTAACTTCACCACTAATATTCAAAGCAGTTTCTGCACCAAAAAATGCAAACACTAAAAGCAATGAAGTTTCACTTATTGTTTTAAACTCAGGTATAGAATGAATAACAATATTTTCTTTTGAAACATGAAATAATCCAATAGCAATAATTAATACTAAAGGAATCATTTTTAAAATAGCTGTAATTACTACAAATCGAACTCCAGATTTAACCCCTACAATATTTACAAAAGTAAATAATCCAAATAAAACCAAAATGAAAATTATTTTGCTTAAGGTATAATTAAAGATTGGATGAAAATCTTTAATTAAATCAAACAGTGCATTAGCAATTGCTGCATCTGCCATTATACAGTAACCCAACCAAAAAAGTGTATTAATAATAAATCCTACAAAAGGTCCAAAAGCTGCATCAACATAAGCATAGGCTCCACCAGAGGTAGTAATTTTGCTACCCACCTCAGCAAAACAAAGCATAATTAAAATAATCAATACTGCACAAAACAAATATGCTATAAAACTAGCAGCTCCAAGCTTTTCTGCAACTATTGCAGGTAACAAAAATATTCCTGCACCAATAGTTAAATTAATGGCATTAAGTGATAATCCCCAAACACCAACTTCTCTTTTAAGTTGAATGGACTGATTATTTTTCATAATTAAAACTAATGAATTTATTGAAGTAGATAAATAATAAGTACATTAGATTTTTATATTTTGCAATTGAACATATGAGGCAAAAACTATTTCTAATTTTTATTATAACTTGCATGCTTCAATACAGAGTGAAAGCAAATATTTTATTTGATTCTACAGAAAATAAAGTAAGCTTAATTATTTTAGGAACTATTCAAGATGCTGGTTCTCCACAAATCAATTGCAAAAAAGATTGTTGTAAAGATTTATTTGTTCATCCAGATAAAAATAGAAAAATAGTTTCTCTTGGTGTTATAGATTATATTCATCAAAAAAAATATTTATTTGAAACTACTCCTTACATCACTTCTCAATCACAAGCTTTACAAAAAACCATTGCAAGTAATGTTTTTTTAGATGGAATATTTTTAACACATGCACATATTGGGCATTACACAGGTTTAATGTATTTGGGAAAAGAAGGCATGAATGCATCAAACATTAATGTGTATGCAATGCCTAAAATGAAATTATTTTTAGAACAAAATGGGCCCTGGAGCCAATTAGTTCAACATAAAAATATTGAACTAAATGAACTGTATAATGAAAATAAAGTTACCTTAACTTCTCAACTTAATGTCATTCCTTTCATTGTTCCTCACAGAGATGAATTTTCTGAAACAGTTGGCTACACTATAATTGGTCCAAATAAAAAGGCACTTTTTATTCCTGATATTGATAAATGGGAAAAATGGAATAAAAATATTATTGAAGAAATTAGTAAAGTAGATTATGCTTTTATTGATGGGACTTTTTTTGATGCAGAAGAAATAAACAATAGAAATATTGCAGAAATTCCGCATCCATTTATTACTGAAAGCATGAATAAGTTTAAAGATTTATCGAAAGAAGAAAAGAATAAAATTTATTTCATTCATTTCAATCATACCAATCCCGTGTTACAAAAAAACAGTGTACAAGAAAAAAAAGTAATTGAAAATGGATTTCATATCAGTAAAATAAATGATACCTTCAATTTATAAACTAAAATAAAATTTGTATGAAAAGAAGAGATTTTATTTCTACTGGCACTATAGCTGCAGTAAGTATTCCTCTAATACTTAATAGTTCTTGTAAAGAAGATTCAAAATCAAAAAAAGAAAAAACACAAATGGAAAAAGACGATTTTGAATTAAAAGAAATAACGATTCAGCAGTTTCAGGAAAAAATGAAAAATGGCACTTACACTTCTGAGCAAATCACAAATCTGTATTTAAAACGCATTGAAGCTATTGATAAAAATGGTCCCAAATTAAATGCAGTTATAGAAATAAATCCAGATGCTGTTGATATAGCAAAAGCAATGGATAAAGAAAGAAAAGATGGTAAAGTTCGAGGAGCATTACATGGTATTCCTATTTTAATAAAAGATAATATTAATACTGCTGATAAAATGATGACAACTGCAGGTTCTCTTGCATTACTCAATCATCATGCAAAAGAAGATGCATTTATTGCTAAGCAACTTAGAGCTGCTGGTGCAGTGTTGTTAGGAAAAACTAATTTATCTGAATGGGCAAATTTTCGTTCAACAAAATCTTGCTCAGGTTGGAGCAGTAGAGGTGGACAAACAAAAAATCCTTACATCATAGATCATAATCCTTGTGGCTCAAGTTCAGGCTCAGGTGTTGCAGTTTCTGCAAATCTTTGTGTTGTTGCCATTGGAACGGAAACTGATGGTTCAATAACTTGTCCTGCTGCTGTAAATGGTGCAGTTGGATTAAAGCCAACTGTAGGATTGGTGAGTCGTTCAGGAATTATTCCTATTTCATCAACACAAGATACTGCTGGTCCAATAACAAGAAATGTTACAGATGCAGCAATTTTATTATCTGCAATTACTGGTGTAGATGCTTTAGACAATAAAACAAAAGAAAGTAATGGAAAAGTAGAAAAAGATTATACAAAATTTTTAAAACTCGATGGTTTAAAAGGCAAAAGAATTGGAATAGAAAAAAAGAAGTACGATAACCAATTTTTAGAAGCTCTTTTTGAGAAAATGATTGAATCACTAAAACTTGCTGGTGCTACAATTGTTGATGTTGAATATTTAGAAAAAATAAATAAACTAGGAGATGCAGAATATGAAGTATTGAAATTTGAATTTAAAGATGGATTGAACAAATATTTTGCAAAAGCCAATACTTCAATAAAAACTATTGATGACGTAATTGCATTCAATAAGAAAAATGAAAATGATACTATGCCAACCTTTAAACAAGAAATTTTAGAAGCAAGTGCAACAATGAAAGGACTAGATAGCAAAGAATATTTGGAAGCTTTGAATAAAAGTCATGAAGGTTCTAAAAAAATGATTGATGAAGTGATGAAAGCAAATAACCTTGATGCAATTTGTGGATTAACCATGGGTCCTGCATGCAGTATTGATATTATTTATGGTGATCGTTGGGGCGAAGTTTTTTTAACTGCACCAGCAGCTATGAGTGGATATCCTCATATTACAGTACCTGCTGGTAAAGTATATGATTTACCAGTTGGACTTTCTTTTTTTAGTACAGCATATCAAGAACCTAAATTGTTTGAAATAGCTTTTGCATTTGAACAAGCTACAAAACAAAGAACAATGCCTAATTTTAAACCTTCATTTTTAGCATAAAATTATTCTCACGCAGATAATTCAAAAGATTTTGTAAAAGAGTTTTATAAATCTTAGCTTACCATTTTTACATAGTTTACTTTTACACTGAATTGTAGTTCATGAATATTCATATTATTTCTGTTGTTCCAGAATTGTTAGAAAGTCCTTTTAACCATAGCATTCTAAAACGTGCTAAGGAAAAAGGTTTATTACATGTTCATGTACATAACCTTCGCAAATGGGCTATAAATAAACATGCTCAGGTTGATGATTACCAATATGGTGGTGGTGCAGGCATGGTAATCATGTGTGAACCCTTGGTAAATGCTATTGAAGAATTGCAACAAGAAACTAAGTTCGATGAAGTTATTTATGTAACTCCCGATGCAGAACAATTTAAACAAACTCATGCTAATCAATTATCCTTGTTGCAAAACATTTTAATTATTTGTGGACATTATAAAGGCATTGATCAACGCATAAGAGATAACTATATCACCAAAGAAATTTCTATTGGAGATTATGTATTAAGTGGAGGTGAATTAGCTGCTGCAATTTTGGTTGATGCTATTGGTAGATTAATACCAGGAGTTTTGAATGACGAAACTTCTGCATTAACAGATTCTTTTCAAGATGGTTTATTAGCCCCACCAGTTTATACTAGACCAGTTGATTTTAAAGGCTGGAAGGTTCCAGAGATTTTACTTACAGGCAATCCTAAACTTATTGAAGAATGGCGTTTTGAAAAAGCAATTGAAAGAACTATTTTAATTCGTCCAGATTTATTGAAAGAATAAAACTGATTCCCGTCAGTTTAAAAGTCATAAAAAACTATGACACTTCCATGGCATTTGTAAAAATTAGTAGAGCGAGTTTTGCATTAAGAAAATAACATGCAAAAACTCATTTTAATATTACTCTCATCATTCTTTTTTCAACAAATCGGTTTTTCTCAATTCGATTCAACAGTTGTAAACCTAAATGAAGTTGTAGTAACTGCTACTAGAAGTGAAAGAAAATTAGGTAATGTTGCTGTACCGGTTTCTATAGTTTCTGCAAAAAATATTCAACAAGCAGCGTCATTACGATTAAATGATATTTTAAATGAACAAGCAGGTTTGTTTTTAACTTCTGGCTTTGGTACAGGTGTTCAAATGCAAGGTTTAAATCCAGATTATACTTTAATCTTAATTAATGGGGAACCTTTAATAGGCAGAACAGCAGGCGTTTTAGATTTAAATAGAATTACTGTTGGTAATATTCAAAAAATAGAAATTGTTAAAGGCCCTTCATCAAGTTTATATGGCAGTGAAGCAATGGCTGGTGTAATTAATATCATTACAAAACAACCCATTAAAAATAATTATAGTGTAGGCATTAGATATGGTACTTATAATACAACAGATGCCAATGTTTCTGCTGCAATAAAAGTAAATAAATTAATGCTTCAGATTTTTACTAATTATTATTCAACAAATGGTTTTAGTATTAGACCAAATTCTGTTGAAAGAACAGTTGCTCCAATTGAAAGATTAACCAATCAAGTTCAAATAAATTATCCTTTTTCTAATAAAACTAAAATAAGTGTTTTAGCAAGATACAATTACGAAAATATCATCAACAAAATTGCTGTAACAAACACTGGCAACGTTACATACTCTGATGGAATTGAAAAACATAATGATTATAATATTAATCCAATACTTACACATCAGTTTAGCAAAAAAATAAATAGTTCATTAAGGTTGTATCATTCAAGATTTAAATCAACACAAGATTTAAATACAAATACCCCCAACTCTTACAACGATTATTTTTTACAAGATTTTTATAGAGCCGAAAATCAAACAGATATTAATCTTAGCGAAAAAAATTCAATGAACATTGGTGCTGGATATATTGCTGAAAATGTAAGAAGTTCAAGATATGATAATAAGGATAATGTAAAACATAGTAATGTTAGTTATGGTTTTATTCAAAACGAATTTAAACCAACAGAAAAATTAAGCATTATTGGAGGTTTACGTTACGATAAGAATAGTATTTATGCATCTGCATTTTCTCCAAAGTTGGCCCTTCATTACAAATCAAATAAATACATTACGCTGAACGCTAGTATTGGTAGAGGTTTTAAAGCACCAGACTTTAGACAACTCTATTTAAATTTTACTAATACAGCAGCAGGAAGCTATAGTGTATTTGGTGCTCTTGAAGCTCAAACACAAGTTGCTTTGTTAGATAAACAAGGTCAAATACAATCATACGAAAACGATTATTATAAACTTACTGCATTGCAACCTGAATATTCAACAGGAATTAATTTTGGTACAAAAATAATTGCTAGTAATAACACTTTCATTGAAACCAATATTTTTAGAAATGATATTGAAAATTTAATTGATAGCAGACTAATTGCATATTACAAAAGTGGAGCACAAATATTTAGTTACCTTAATGTTAAAAATGCCTACACACAAGGGTTTGAAGTAAATCTTAGCCATAAATTAAACAAAAATATTACTCTTACTTCTGGCTATCAATATTTAGAAACTGCAGATAAAGATCAAATAGATGCCATAAAAAAAGGATTGGTGTATACCAAAGATGCTAATGGAGTTTCGAGAAAAATGGAATTAAGTGAATATGTGGGTTTACCTAATAGAAGTAATCATATGGCCAATGTAAAACTCTTATATGAAAAAAATAATTTCTTCATTAATACAAGAGTAATGTATAGAGGCAGATGGGCTGTAAATGATAAAGATGGCAATGGTTTATATAACACCAATGATGAATTTGCAAAAGGCTTTATTCAACTTAATAGCTCAATAGGTTATCAAATCAATCATATTATTTTACAAACTGGCTGTGATAATATATTAAATTATTCAGATATAAATAATTTACCCAACATGCCAGGCAGAACTTTTTATATCTCTTTCAAATATCAAATAACAAATAAAAACAAATAAAAACAAATAAAAATGAAAAACAACTTAACAAAATTGATGAGTATTACAATGATTACTGTATTAATGATTTCTTGCAAAAAAGAAGACACAACAATTGATACAACCAACAATGGATCTTTTAAAGTGTATACAGTAGGAAATATTACAACAGTTCAAAATTTAATAGGTGATACAATTCTTGGAATTAGTCCAACAACTTTTCAACCTTATGGTAGTGGAAAATTCACATTCTTCAATTTAGCAACTGGACAATTAGTTGCTAAAACAGATAGTGCTTCTAACAAATGGGATTTAGCTTTTAGAGGTACTACAATTTTGATAAATAATGGTACAAGTGGTCCAGGATTAGGTGGTGCTTACATCAATGTTGGTTTATTTGCAGATGTATCAAAAGTTTCACCTGATTCTACATTTAGAGTTGATAATGCACCAACTTATGCCATCACAACTGGAAGTAATAAAGGTTGGTATGTTTATGATGGTATTAGTAATTTAATTAACCCAATTCCAGGTAGAGTTTTAATGATTAGAACTGCAACTGGTAAATATGCAAAAGTTGAAATTTTGAACTACTACAAAGGTGGTGTAACTCCAGCTGCAAGTGCATCAGATGCAGTTAAAACTTCTGAACAACGTTACTATACTTTTAGATATACCTATCAAGCTTCAGGATCTACAACGTTTTAATTTTTTTAATTAGCTATTGTAAAAGGTGTGGGTTTGTACCTGCACCTTTTTTAAATAAAATATTTTATGAACTCATCTTTTGCAGAGTATTTACCCATTTTAACCACAATTTTTTCGATTTATTTTTTTATAGAAATTTTTAAACATTATCAATTTCGTAAAAAAACTTATTTGCTTTGGTGGACTTTAGGAGTGTTAACTTTTGGATTAGGAACATTAACAGAAAGTATAAATATTTTATTTGGTTGGAGTGCTTTTAATGTTAGATGTTGGTATATTGTTGGTGCTTTACTAGGAGGTTTTCCATTGGCACAAGGTTCTGTATACTTGTTATTAAATAAAAAATTTGCAAAAATTAGTTCAATAATTTTTATAAGTTTAATTTTTATTGCATCCATCACAATTCTGTTAACGCCAATCACTTTGCCAAACAATTTCGATGGAAAATTATCAGGCAAAGTTTTCAATTGGTCTTGGGTTCGTTACTTCTCTCCTTTCATTAATACTTATTCATTTATTTTTTTAGTAGGTGGTGCTGTGTTCTCTGCAATTAAATATTCAAAAAATATAGATCAGCAAATTAAATTTAAAGGCAATATTTATATTGCAGTAGGTGCTTTATTACCTGGTATTGGGGGAAGTTTTACAAGAGCAGGTTATGTAAATGTTTTATTTGTAACAGAATTAATAGGATTAATATTAATTTATATAGGATATAAAATTATTAAAACAGATAAAGCAAATAGTTAATTTTTCTTTTTATATTGAAATAAATGAGTTCACCATGTGATTAAACTTTTGAAGAATTAATTAGTCCGAAACACAACTAATTGTTACCAAAATCTTTCGGTCACTTAATAAAATCTAATCACTTGAATTTAAAATCTACACTTTTTATTTTATCATTCTTTTCTCTAAGTTTTGGCTATAGCCAAGTGAGTTCTCTTACAGAAGAGTTTGATGCAGTTACAAATGTTACTGCAAGTGCATCAGATGCAGTTAAAACTTCTGAACAACGTTACTATACTTTTAGATATACCTATCAAGCTTCAGGATCTACAACGTTTTAGTATAATATCTTTTTTTAAAGCCAAGCCAATTATTGCTTGGCTTTTTTTTTGAAAACTGATTGTAAAAAAATAAAAAAAATTGTATTATTAATATTTAATTAGTTATTTTATTTTATAAAGTGTAATTACTAAAATGCTCATTATTTAATAGATAATTTTCTTAAATTGCATCTTATTGTAGAATTACAAAAGTTATGGGGCAGTTTAAAAGACCAAAATGACGAACCAGCAAACAGCAATTAGCACTATCTATTTTAGTATCGTAGGAAATACATGCTTGGCTATATTAAAAGGAATTGCAGGTTTTTTCGGAAATTCTTATGCCCTAATTGCAGATGCAATTGAATCCACAACAGACATCTTCTCATCATTTTTAGTTCTGTTTGGCTTAAAATATGCCAATAGACCAGCAGATAAAAATCATCCTTATGGACATGGACGAGCAGAGCCTTTAATTACATTTTTAGTAGTTGGTTTTCTAATTACTTCTGCAACAATTATTGCATATGTAAGCATCGAAAATATTAAAACACCACATGAATTACCTAAAATGTGGACGTTGTTTATTCTTGCCCCATTAATTATTTGGAAAGAAATTTCATTCCGATTGGTTATGAAAAAAGGGAAAGAAACAAATAGTTCATCATTAAAAGCTGATGCCTGGCATCACAGAAGCGATGCAATTACTTCTATTGCTGCATTCATAGGAATTTCTATTGCATTATTTTTTGGCAAAGGTTACGAGACATCAGATGACTGGGCTGCACTTTTTTCTTCAGGCTTTATTCTTTATAACAGTTATTTAATTTTCAGGCCTGCACTTGGAGAAATTATGGATGAGCATTTAAATGACAACCTTGTTAAAGAAATTAGGAATGTATCGCTGAAAGTAAACGGAATAATAGCTACTGAAAAATGCTTTATCAGAAAATCAGGAATGAAATATCACGTTGATTTACATGCAACTGTTGACGCTAACTTAACTGTGAAACTTGGACATGAAATTGCACATAAGCTGAAAGACACTTTACGAAATGAAATACCAAATTTAGGACATATTTTAATACACATTGAACCGAATGAAAAGTAATACAATTCCTAAAAATCAAATTTATACAATGTGTTAGTTGATTAAAAAATGATTAACAATAGTGTATCAGATTTAATTACTAAAATAATAATTTTTATATGTTAGAAAAAAAATCAAAACTGGTTGAAATAAAAACAAAACCCACTTCTGCAGATGTGGGAGTTTTTATTAATGCTGTTACAGATGAACAAAAACGTAAAGACAGTTTTACAGTTTTAGAAATGATGAAAAAAGCTATTGGTGAGGAACCTAAAATGTGGGGCAATTCTATAATTGGATTTGGAAACAGAAGGTGTAAAAGCCCAGCAACAGGTAGAGAAGTTGATTGGCTCATTATTGGCTTCTCACCTCGTAAAGCGAATTTATCTTTTTACCTAAGTATAAATATTAAAGAGCAACAAGCGAGACTTGATAAATTGGGAAAACATAAAACTGGAGTGGGTTGTCTTTACATTAATAAATTAGATGATATTGATATCAAAATTTTGAAAGAAATGATAGATGCATCATTAAAAAGAAGTTAGCAGAACATTAAACAACAAAGATTGAAAAATATTTTATTGGCTTTACTTATTCTACAAGTGAAAGTTTTATTTGCACAGAATGATAGCATTAAAAAACTAAGTTTTAGTGGATATGGAGAAATTTATTATAGTTACGACTTTTCGAATCCAACAAATCAGGAAAAAGAAAATTTTATTTATAATCATAAACTTCATAACCAACTCAACTCAAATTTAATAGTTGCAAAAGCAAAATATTTTTCTAAAAGAATGAGAGCCAATTTAGGTTTAATGGCAGGAAATTATACACAATACAATTTAAAATCAGAACCAGCATGGGCCAAATATATTTATGAGGCAAACATTGGAGTTAAACTTTCAAAAAATGATAATTTATGGTTAGATGCCGGAATCATGCCATCACATATTGGATTTGAAAGTGCTATAAGTGCTGATTGCTGGAATTTAACAAGAAGCATTTTAGCAGAGAACTCACCGTATTATGAATCTGGCTTAAAATTAAGTTATATTAATAAAAAAGAAAATCTCAATGTTGCATTATTAATTTTAAATGGCTGGCAGCGAATTAATAGAACTGATTTTAACAAGAAACCTTCTTTTGGTTTTCAACTAAATTTTAAACCAACGGAAAAGTTAACTTTAAATTACAGCAATTTTATTGGGTCAGAAAAACCTGATAGCTCAAATTCTTTAAGAACATTTCATAATATTTATATGCAATATGAACCAATAGGGAAATTAAGTTTTATTGCTGGTTTTGACTTTGGAACAGATAAATATAATGCTACAGATTATGGGGTTTGGTTTTCACCTGTAATAATTTTAAGATATACCTTAACTGATAAAATGAAAATTGCATTTCGTAGTGAATATTATCATGATAAAAATCAAATAGTAATTCCTACAAACACAGTGAATGGATTTCAAACTTTAGGTGTTTCTACAAATTTCGATTTACAATTAAATAACAATATTCAATTTAGAATTGAGGGAAAATTATATCATTCAAAAGATAAAATTTTTCAAAATAATACCAACAACAATTTTTCTTTAAGTACTAACTTAACATTCAAAATTTGATGAAATTAGAGTTGCATAACTATTAGATATTATACAACATGAAACAAGAAATTACCAATAATCTAGATTATTCTAATCTTCTTGAAAATTTTATATTGAAAATAAAACTACATTCAATATAGATTTTTATTTTATTCAAGATTAATCAAGAGCTTATTTATCCTTGAAATATTGCTTTTATAGTGTTTCCAAAGTTGGCAATCTCCTAGGTGTAAACTTCTTTACTTCTTTTGCTATTTGTTTAATATGATCTGGTGTTGTGCCACAACAGCCACCAACAATATTTACAAATCCTTCTTTTGCCCAATCCTCTAAAAATTGTGCTGTTTGGTGTGGTTCTTCATCGTATTCTCCCATTGCATTTGGTAAACCAGCATTAGGATAAGCAGAAGTAAAACAATTAGCAATTTGAGAAAGTTCTTCAATATGTGCCCTCATATCTTTTGCTCCTAAAGCACAATTTAATCCAACACTTAAAGGACGGGCATGTTCTACAGAAATATAAAAAGCTTCAAGCGTTTGACCACTTAAAGTTCTTCCACTTGCATCAGTAATCGTTCCACTAATCATAATTGGAAGCTCAGACTTTTTTTCATCTCTGAAATATTTCTTAACTGCATAAATTGCAGCTTTAGCATTGAGTGTATCGAAAATAGTTTCTATTAAAATAATATCTACTCCCCCATCTACCAACCCTTTGACTTGTTCATAATATGCAGTTGCAGCTTCATCGAAAGTTAAAGCTCTAAAACCTGGGTTATTTACATCAGGACTTAAGGAAAGTGTTTTGTTTAATGGACCAATTGCACCAGCAATATATTTTTGATGCTGATTATTTGGATTTTCTTTTTGATATTCTTCAATTGCTTTTTTAGCACATTGTGCAGCTGCCACATTTAATTCATAAGCCAATTCTTGCATTTCGTAATCTGCCATTGCAATTAAAGTACTACTGAAAGTATTCGTTTCAATAATATCTGCACCTGCTTTCAAATATTCCTTATGAATTGCTGTAATAA